>JAHWKJ010000555.1 GCA_019347905.1 Planctomycetota bacterium | reverse complement strand
GCCGCCGTCGAGGTGCGGCAGCAGGTCGCGCTTCAGCACGTGGAAGTTGTTGTAGTGCGTGTCCCAGTTGGTGTGGTCGATCGTCACGCAGCGCACGCCCGCCTCGATCAGCCGCCGGGCCATCAGGCACGACTGCCCCAGCGAGTGCCGCCCGTAGCGGTCGCGAAGCTCCGCCGGCTCGCGGTCGATGTCGAAGGCAGTTTTCGTCTCGGGCGAAGTCATCAGCTCAAACGCCTTATTGCGAAACGTGCTGAGCGTCTTCGCGTGCCGGTTCGCCTCGACCTCGCCCGTCCGTTGATAGCGATCCACCTGCGCCAAGAGCGCCCGCCGGTCCCCCAGCCGCGAAGCATCCACGGCCAGCGGCGGCATCAAATCCGGCACCTTGAAGTCGGGCGCGCTCGGATCGGCCTCAACGACGAACGGCGCCGCCGCCGAACCCAGGTACGCCGCCCCGCCCGAGTTGTGCAGCTTCGGCAGGCAGACGTACGGCGGCACGCCCCCGCGCGGTCCCAGCTTCTGTGCGATGATGGAGCCGTGCGCGGGCCGCTCGTTGTTCGGCTTCAGGTTCGAATTGAAGGCCGCGGTCGGAGCATAGCCGGTGAGCATCCAGTGATCGGCGTGCCCGTGGCTGGAGTTGGTGTGCGTGAAGTTCCGCAAGAGCGCGAACTTATCGGCCGTGCGCGCGAGCCGCGGCAGGTGCTCGCAGACCTCGATGCCGGCGACGTTCGTCGCGATCGGATCAAACTCACCCCGAAACTCCGGCGGCGCATCCGGTTTGAGGTCGAGCGTGTCAATCGTGCTCAAGCCGCCTTCGAGAAACAGAATGATCAGCGAGATGTCCTCACCCGCAGACTTCCCGCCCGCGGCAGCCCGCCCCTCCGCCGCCAACAATTGCGGTAGCGAGACAGAAGCGCTCAGCGTCCCGGCCGCGCCGATCCGCAGCACATCGCGACGGGAAACACGGTCGCAGAACATCCGTTGCATTGACATGTTGTCTCCTCAGCGTCAGCGTCATGCTGGTGGTGGGAATCGGCCTTCCTCGATCAGCAATCGGCGGATTTGGACTGACTCGGGATTGTTCAGTTCCAAGACATCAAGAGTTGTGCGTCCGATTGCGGTCCGGGCTTCCACGATCGGTCCATTCCACTCGAAGTGCGCGTGCCAAACATCGTTTCTCGGATGAAAGAGCCGCGTGAACTCGTTACTGGCTGGGTCTAATCCAGCAATATTCGGTCCTTTGAACGCATTGCACGAATAGCAGGCCCACGCGAGGTTTTCGGCTGTGGTCGCCCCCCGGTGCTTCCGGGCAATGATGTGGTCGATCTCAAAGGGAAAAGGAAACGCCTCTTCCGGCAACTGACAGTATTCACACCGCTGCCCTGCGCGTTGCCGGACCAACTCCCGCAGGGCCTGCGACATGGTGCAACGCTCTGTCAGGAATCGCGAAGTGCCAGTCGCGCCTTCGCATGCAGGATGGCCAGCAGGTTCGCTGCCTTCCGATAGCTGTGCATCTCGAGCTCCTCTTGCTCCGTCAGCTCGCCATCCTGGTTGCGCAACGCGAGATCGCGCGCCCGCTCAAGGTCGGCGTCGCTGAAACGGATCGCAAGGATGGCTTTGGCAGCTTCAGGAGTGAGGCCGCCCCATTCGGCATCGACCATGCGGCTAAGAATCTCGGCTTCAGCAGTCTCAGTCAGAACAACCATCGCTTCGCCCCCCCGTAGCATAAACAGATGCTGATCGGTTCGCGAGGCCAAACAGCCCCTCGCCTGCTCATTCGCTCATCCGGTCGGTCCCTCGGTTCTGCCGACAGCCTGGGCCGCATGATAAGCGGGATCGTTTGATCGCCCGTCAGTCGCCAATCGTGTACAGCGCCTTATCCGTGCGCAGATAGACGCGGCCGTCGGCGAAGGCCGGGGTGGCGTTGGTCGATTCCCGCATTTCGTTCTCCGCGATGACGTCCAGCTTCTCAGGGTTCGGCCGCAGCACGATCGTCGTGCCCCGCTGGTTGGTCGCGTAGATGCGGCCGTCGACGTAGACCGTCGAACCCCAGTGGGCGCCGTCGCCCAGCCGCTCGCGCCACAGCACCTCGCCCGTCTCCACGTCGAAGCACTGGGCCGTGCCGCTGTCGGCGTTGGCCATGTACAGCTTGCCGTCGACGATCACGCCCGAGCCGATCCGCTGCGGCTGCGGCCCCTCGGTCTTCCACAGCACGTTCGACTCCGTGAGATCGCCCGTCCCGCCGAGCTTGAACCCGATGGCCGGCCCCCGAAAGCCCGCCATCACCACGGCCCGGTCGCCGGCGATGAGGGGCGAGGTATACATCAAATCGCCGCCGGGGCCGCTCAGTCCGCCGATGGTCCACAGGATTTCGCCCGTGGCCGGGTCGTAGCCGTTGACGCGGGCGGGCATGCTGCACACGAGCTGCGTTTTGCCGTCGATCTGGGCGATGACGGGCGTGCTCCACGAGCCGATGTACTTGTCGTCGTTGCCGCCCGGCTCGTCCGTCTGCCACAGCACGTCGCCCGACTCCAGGTCGAGGGCGACCAGAAAACTCCACCGGCCGGGGCCGAAGTTGAGGAACACGCGGCCGTCGTGGATGACCGGCGAAGAGCCGTAACCCCACATATGCCCGGACTTCCCGAGATCGGCCTTCCACAGCTCGTTGCCTTCGAAGTCGTAACAGTACAATCCCGCGGAGCCGTGCCACACGACAACGCGCTGCCCATCGGCGGCCGGCGTCGTGGGACAGTGCGGATTGGTCTTGTGTATCCGCTCCGGCAGTTCGTAGCGGACTGTCTTCACCCACAGCAGATCCCCGTTGGCGGAGCCCAGCGCGTAGAGGTTCCGCTTGCGTCCGCCATCCTCGGCACAAGCCACGAACACGCGCCCGTCGGAAACGATCGGGCTGCCGTTCCCCACATCGGGCAGTTCGAACTTCCAGGCGATGTTCTTGTCCGCCCCCCACTCGACGGGCACGTTCTTCACGTCCGAAATGCCGGTCCCCTGTGGCCCCCGAAACCCATCCCAGTCGGCCGCCATCGAGATCCCGGCGACGAGACACCACACGGCGGCGGTCAACAACACGCGCTGCATCGGGCTTGCTCCCGTTGTACGTCCTGACGAATCGAATGAGCCGCCCCCACCGGCAGAAACGGCCAGATCAAGGCTCCACTGTAGTTCTGCCCTCCGACGGCAGCAACCAGCGGCGCTGGCCGGTAGGCAGTAGGCAGAAGGCAGCAGGCTGAAGGCAGCAGGCGGAACGGCGCTGCCGACTGCCGTCTGCCTACCGCCGACTGCCGACTGCCGACCGCCCCCCGCTCACCCGGGGCAACTTGGCAAAATGGCAACTTGCACACCAGGGGCCGGGGGTGCCGAGTTGCCCCTCCGAAAAGGGCAGCGGCGTAGCGGCAGGGCGTCGCAGGCGGATCGTCGGGAAAGTGCGCATCAACCGTTCCTCCTCCAATAGGAGGGCGAGCGGTTGCGCGACAGGTCAGGAAAATGGAATCTGAACCAGGACAGTTCCTGAAGCTGACAGCCTGCCGCGTCGGCACTACAGGCTGAATCGCAAACGATTGTCCTTCTAAAGGTGTCTGGCCGGGGCCGGTGCCGCCGGAGGACTTATCCTCACTTCCCAATGTGGCATCGGCGGCCCCGGCCAGACACCGCGGAGTTGTGTGGACGCAGCGGGCTCCCGGTAGTGCAGAATCATCCGCCGACCGGGGCAAGCCCGGCCGTGCGGTCGCAACGTGTGTCGCACGCCCCTGATCGCGCCGGCGCGAGCGTTGCCAACGCTCCTCGCTCAACGCGATAATTGGAACTCACTGCACAGGCTTTCTGCACCGTCAACGCTGAATCTTCGGATCAGCCGGCACGCGCTAGCGTCCGGTTCGCACGGCGGGAACCGCGGGCTGGCGCCCGGCGGCTGATTTCAAGAGTCCCAAACGGCATGACGCAAGTCACTCAGATCCTTTCGGCGATCGAGCAGGGCGACCCGAGCGCCGCCGAAGAGCTGCTGCCGCTCGTCTACGAGGAGCTGCGCAAGCTCGCCGCACACAGGATGGCGCAGGAAGCACCCGGGCAGACGCTCGACGCCACCGGTCTCGTGCATGAGGCCTACCTGCGGCTGGTCACCCCCCCTGCATCCCCCCCTTAGCAAGGGGGGGACCAAGGGGGGGTTCGCTGGGACAGCCCGGGGCAATTCGTCGCGGCGGCCGCCGCGGCCAAGCCGCGGATCCTGATCAACCCCGCCCGCCCCAACAAGCCTCTG
>JAHWKJ010000061.1 GCA_019347905.1 Planctomycetota bacterium | reverse complement strand
GGTTCACGTTCATCGCCAGCGGAAATGCGAGCTGGTTCGTCTCGGTGCCGTACGGAATGGTGGGCAGGAGCACGACCCGCGCCCCGCGCTCGAACGCCGCCTCGCAGGCGCGGCTGCCGACGGCTTCCGCCTCGTAGGTGTCGGTGCCGTAGGGCAGGTGCAGGTTGTGCGGCTCGGTGGCCCCCAGCGGCAGGACGGCCAGCTCGTAAGGGTGCTCCTTGACGTAGCCGTAATTGGTTTCCGCGAGGATCCAGGGGCGCATGGGCGAAATGACGAATGACGAAATCCGAAGGACGAAAGAATGACGAATGCCGAAGCCCGAAGGTCGGCCTTGCGGACGTTATCTCAGCGGCACGTCGTCGAGCGGCTCGCCGCTGTCCCACTCGTAGCGGCTGCGCACCGCTTCCTGGTAGTGTTCCAGCATTGCCAATCCTGCGGCGGCGAGTGTCGTGAGCCACGTCAGCCAGAACCAGATCGTGTAGCGAATTTCAAATGGACCATCCTGCGGCATCCCATCGAGCAGCGGGAAACCGACGGCAAGCTGCACGACCAACAGCAACACCGCGACACCCGCGGCTCCCGCAACCGCGAACCGCCGCGTACGAGGCTCGCGAACTACGAAACCAGCAACGGCTCCGGCCACGATCGACAGACCGAAGAGGATCAGCAGCGGCGCAGGATCAGGCCCGTCATTCTGGCCGGGCATGGGCATCGCCCCACCGCCGCCGGGCGGCTGCTCGCCGCTGGAGAAGGTCATCACGGTGCCGTCTTTGTTTTCGATCCGGATGGTGGCCTTGCCGATGGCCGCCTGCACGCCGGACTGCGACATCTCGATCTTCTGCCCATCGGGCGCGCTGCAGCGGACGTTGATCCACGGCAGCACGAACAAAAACAGCGAGCCGATCAGGCAGGCCGGCGACGCGAAGCGGAGGCTGTTGGGATCCACCGGACGTTACTCTCTCTGTGGATGGCCGCGCAAAGGAGTTCCAAAGGCCTTTAACGCAAAGGCGCGAAGATTCACAAAGAGAGGAGCCCAGGCAGAACTCCCACGAGCGGTACCCACGCAGACGGGGAGCAGTACAAGCTGCTTTGCATCTCTTTGCGAAACTTTGCGGTCTCAGCGTCTTTGCGTCGAGAATTCGAGAATTAGTACACCCCCACCGTCGTCGTCTTCGCGAACTCGTGATACGGCCGCACGCCGCTGACCCCGTCCCACGGGTACTTCTCGTGCGGACGTTCTCGCTCGCCTTCGTCGCGCTCCAGGAAGCCGGGGATGAACAGTTCCTTCGTGAGCGTGTAGAGCTTCACGCGGCCGGTTTCGCCGTAGTCCACCTGCTGCGTGTGATTTTCGAAATCCACCACCTCGACGGCGGCCCGCGGCTGCGGGGCGTAGTAGGTGATCTTGTAGTTGTCCGCCGGGTCGAATGGCTTGCCGCACGCGAGGCCCATTAGCGTATTGCCATAGGTGGGGGTGATGTACACCTCCGGCCCTAAGAGTTCCTCGCGGGCGAAGCGGTACCACTGCGGGGTGAACTCGGTACCGCCGGCGAAGATGCCCGTGATCCCCGCCTCGGCGATGCTGGAGCCTTCGTCGATCAGCCGCAGGCCCAGCGATTCGAGCAGCTTGGGCGTGGTGAACATGCACTTGATGTCGTGCCCGGCGGAGAGCACGGTCATCGCCTGGTCGATCACGTGCGCCTGGTATTCCTTGGCTTCGGCGATCTTGCCCTTCTTCAAGAGCTTGACGACCCAGCGGGGGTCGAGATCGACGCAGAAGCAGATGCCGCCGCGGTACTGCGCGAGGTGCTCGACCGCCAGCCGCAGCCGGCGCGGCCCCGAAGGTCCCAACATCAGCCAGTTGCTGCCGCGGGGGAACTTGTCGTCGGGCAGCGTCTCGCTGAACATCTCATAGTCGATCCAGTGATCTTCGACGACGACGCGGGTCTTGGGGATGCCGGTCGTGCCGCCGGTCTCAAAGACGTAGATCGGCTTGTCTGCATATGCTTTCGGGACCCAGCGGCGGACGGGTCCGCCGCGCAGCCATTCGTCCTCGAACAGGGGAAATTTCTTCAGGTCTTCAAAGCCCTGGACGGTCTTCCGCGGATCGAAGCCGAATTCCTGCGCCTTCTCGAGCCAGAAGGGACTTCCCGTCTGGGGGTTGAAATGCCACTCGACGATTTCGCGGGTCTGCTGGTCGAGTTTCTGGCGGGCCTGCGCAACGAGTGTCTCGAGGGTGTCGCTCACGGGTGTGCTCCGGTCTGATGGCGGCCGACGGTTCCATGGTAGCCGGTGCGGGGGCCATTGCAATTCAAGTCGTCTTGCGGGAAACTGCACGATTCCACGGCATTCGTCGCCTGCTTTGCCTCTATGCGGCCCTTGAAGCAGCGACTGCGCGCCGCCCCGGATTCTTCAGTTTCGGGCATCAGAAGTCGAGGACACTCCGATGCGCTATTTCATCTCCGTGCTGGCGTTCTGCTCCATTGTCGCGACGTCGGCGGCGTGCCGCGCCGACGGGCTGTTCTACAAACTGCCCGAAGACGGCGTCTGGGCACAGTACGATCTGAAGATGGAGCCGCCGCGCGGCGACGAGGAGCCGTTAGTCGAAGGCAGCTTTCGGATGGCCTCGGTCGGCAGCACCACCGAAAACGGCGAGAAATGCCGCTGGATCGAGATGGTTATCGACATCCAGCATCGCGGCCGCGCCCATAAGACCATCGCGAAGGTGCTGTTCCCCGAGAAGCAACTGGCGGAAGGCAAACAGCCGGTAGAACACATCGTCCGCGGCTGGCTCAAAGAGGGTGAGCGAGAGGTGCACAACGTGACCGAAGATCTCGGTCCGATGCCGGCCTTTCTCGCCGGTCCGCTCGAGGACAAAAAGAAGCTGAAACCGGTCACGCTCGACACACCGCTGGGAAAGCTCGATTGCGAGGGCGTCACCGGCACCACCGCGTGGGACGAAAGCGGACACACCGACACCGCCACCATTGAGACGCGGCTGAACGACAAGGCCCCCTTTGGCGTCGTCACGTCCACAATCGCAATGAAGAGAGAACAGAACGGCAATGTCCGCGACCGCGGAAAGCTGGTCTTTACGCTGACGAAGACGGGGACTGATGCGAAGAGCGAACTGCCGGACCAGAACTGAAAGAATCGCCGGGAAGCCGGGGGATGTCCCGAGTTGCAAAGGCTTCCCCATGTACTACACTCGATTTGTCTTCTCTATGTTTGCGAACGGCGAACCCGCCGTTCGCTCTTAGGATTGCTCTCAATGACGATTGACAAGAGCCTGCGACGCAAAGGCCGGCTGGTTCGTTCCCGCAACGTGCTCACACGGGCGGAGCGGATCGAGCAACTCCAGTACGAAGAACGCTGGCAGGACGGGCAGAGTGCGCTGCATCTGCCGAAGGTCCGCGTCGCCAAACAGGTGATCGGCAAGAAGAAAAAGAAGAAAGCCAAAGAGGAGGACGATACCAAGCAGGAGGCATGATGAACTGGACGGCCCAGGAGGGGCCGTCGGATGACGGCGTTCCTGCGGCGTCGATGCCCGCTTTTTCGGCGGGAGTTGGGCGCCTGCGGCAGCCGCCGGACCGTCTTCCAACCAACCCTGCACGGTTGCGCTGCGGCCGCGATCTCACGTGGGTCAAACGGGAGAGATCGTTCCGCACGCAAACGTTCGCGCGCGAAGCAGCCACGAAACGGCAAACAGGCACCGGTAGGGACCTGAGCCTGCCGCTGTTCGCGGCTCGCAAGCGCGAGTGCGGGATTGGAACGTGACGGAGATGGGAATCCGGGACCTTCCATCAGGCGGCTGGGATCGATGCGTCTCTTGCCACGGCTACGCGCCGTCGTGGGAGCCGTGCCGCGTGCGTCGGTGCGGCGTCAACTGCGACGGTTTGTCGTTTGTGCGCGCGACTGCCGCGCCACCCAACACGAAGTCCTCCACCGGCTGATCGCGCTCAACGCCGAGAGCCGCTTCAGCCGCGAGCACCGGCTCGATGAAGTCCGCAACGTGCCGGACTTTCGCCGGCGGCTGGATGTGTGCGACTTCGAGTACTTCCGCCCGTGGATCGAGCGGCTGAAGACCGGCGACCGCTCCGCGCTGCTCGGGCCGCGGAACGAGTTGCTGATGTTCTCGCTGTCGAGCGGCACCACTTCGCAGGCGAAGTACATCCCCATCACGCGGCCGTTTCTGACCGACTACCGCCGCGGCTGGCAGATCTGGGGCATCCAGACGCTCGACGATCATCCGGCGATCAACAGCCGCTCGATCGTCCAACTCTCCAGCGACTACGATCGCTACCGCACCGAGGGCGGCACTCCCTGCGGGAACATCAGCGGCCTCGTGGCGGCGATGCAAAAGCGGATCGTCAAGACGATGTACACCGTGCCGGATCTCGTCTCGAAGATTCCCGACCCCGAGGCGAAGAACTACACGGCGCTGCGGCTGGCCATCGCCGATCCGCACGCGGCCCTCATCACGACGGCCAACCCCAGCACGCTGATCCACCTGGCGAAGATGGCCGAGCGCGAGAGCGAGCGGCTGATCCGCGACATCGCCGACGGCACGCTGTCGGACGCGTTCGATGTGCCGGAAGAGATCCGCCGGCGTCTCGGCCGCCGCCTCACCCGCCGCAACCGCCACCGCGCGGCAGAGCTGGAGCGGCTGCGCCAGGCGACGGGGCGCTTCCTGCCGCGCGATTACTGGTCGGAGATGGAGGTCGTCGCGGTGTGGACGGGCGGCAGCGCGGGCGCGTACCTGCGGGCGTTGCGCCGCTCGTACGGCGACGTGCCGGTGCGGGACCACGGCTTATCCGCCAGCGAAGGCCGGATGACCATCCCCCTGGCCGACAACTGCCGCGATGGAGTCCTCGACGTCGAGTCGCACTTCTTCGAGTTCATCCCCGAAAGCGAATATGAGCGGTCGGACCCGATCGTGCTCGAAGCCCACGAGCTGGAAGAGGACAGGAACTATTACATACTCCTGACGACAAGCTCGGGCCTGTACCGCTACGACATCTGCGACGTCGTCCGCTGCACCGGGTTTTACGGCACGACGCCGACGCTGGAATTCCTGCACAAAGGCGCCCACATCGCGAGCGTCACGGGCGAGAAGCTCTCGGAGTCGCAGGTCGTCGACGCCGTGTGCAATTCGGTCGAGCGGTTGCAGCTTCAACTGCGGCACTTCACGGTCAGCCCGGCGTTCGGCGAGCCGCCGCACTACGAACTGCTGGTGGAAGAGCGCGACCTGTTATCGCACCGCGTCTCCGAGCGGCTGGCCGGCGCCGTCGACAAGCAGTTGATGGAGCTGAACTGCGAGTACCGCGAGAAGCGGCAGAGCGGACGGCTGGCGGCGCTGTCGTGCCTGCCGCTGCCGGACGGCACGTGGTCGCGCTTCGCCGCCGACCGCCAGCGCGCCTTGGGCGGCAGCCTGGAGCAGTACAAGCACCCCTGCCTGGTGCCGGACCTCGATTTCAGCCGCCGCCTGTTGCACATCTACGGCGAACAGCCGCCCGCCGGCCGACCCACTCCCGCCGACGGCGCCGCGCGCCGCCGGGCGGAGCGCCAACCGATCCCAGCCGCGGAGACCGCGAAGCCGGGGGCGCCGCTCCGCTGAAGCGCTGCCGAAGTCAGAGAATCGACATGAGACTGGGGTGTCGTACCGCATTGCTCGGATGCCCGCGGCGCGGATCGACAGGCTGACAGGGACGTTCAGAACAGAGACAGTTGCTCACTGGCCGTTGTGCTGCACTCGGCGGACCACATCTCTGCGGATGGCAGTTGCAGACCCAACTCTGCCGCGAGCGCCGATAGGTCCAGGCAGTTGAGGACGTCGGCGGTAATTGGACGCTTCGCGTCCCAGAAAATGCGGGCCTCATAAAACCTGCGGGCGAGATCGGACTTGAGCAGGCTCACAACGAACTGCGCCTCGCTGTCACTGCGGCACGCGACGAACGAGCAGGTGTCGTCCAGCACGACGGGTTTGCCGTGTAGCGGCGCGACGTGCACAAAGGAGAGCCGCTTGTACAAGCCGGAAATTGCGATCTTGTGATCGGCGAACGTGTAGTCGCCGACGCCGAAGATTGAGAAGCGGGGGCGCCGACGGTAGATGGAACTGGCACGGCGGTCGAGCCGATCGGCGTGTCGTTGGAGGTATCGCCATGTCTTGGGTGCCTGTGACTCGAGCCAGTCCGTGTCGGCACCGATGGAGCGTTGCGTCAGCAGGATCCAGCGGCGTGGCGCCGTGACTCGGCCGGCTGCCAAGTCAGAGCTTTTCAGCAGCGGAAAGAGGTTGTCCTCTTCGAGATCGACCACCTCTCCCAGCCCGTTCTGGAATCCGTTCGCCACGCGCCGGAATTCCATAACGCGGGAGCAATCGTGCTTCACGCCAGAGCGCCATCTCAGTGGCCCCTCTCCAAGCAAATGACGGGTGCTCTCGTACTCGGCAAGGTTCGACACAAGCCTCCCATCGCGCAATCCGATGCGAGAAGCCGGTCGCGCCGCTGAAAGGGTGACGAACACGTCAGCCTCAGCGGGCACTGGGTGCTGGCCGGCGCGGCACACGAGTAACGATGCATCGACTGAAACGCCGAAGTGCTTTTCGGCGTCGATGCGGCGCAATTCGGCACCTTGGACGAGCTGGTGCTTCCAGGCGTGCGTCAGAATCTTACGGGCCGCGGAAGTCTTGCAGAGCATGGCGACGGCTCCCTCTCGCCCCTGCAGCGCCTCGAGCAGGCGAATGATAATCCATTCGGAAATGTCGAAGTTGCTCTTGCCTGTCAGTGCATCGAAGCCCGAATGCTGCTGAAAGTTCGTCTTCTTCGGAAGGTTCGAGCCGCCAAGAGCGCCGACTGCGGCATTCGTCACCCACGGCGGATTGCCGATGACCAGCAGCGGTTCGGGGAAGTCGAGCAACAGCGCCTTCCAATCCGTGCGAAAGAAGTCGCCGTGGCGGATCTCGCACAGGCCGCGGCTTGCCTGCCGGTCAAGACAACGTCGCGCCGCTTCCAGATGGCTCTCATTGATCTCCAGTCCGAACGCGCGGTCGATTGACGAGAAGCGATGCAGCGCGGCTTCGAGAAACCTCCCGCGGCCGCAGGTCGGCTCGACCACCGCGCGCGGCGCAGGCATCGTCGCTGCGACCACCTCGCAGACTTGTGCCGCCATGTCGGGCGGAGTCTGAAAGTCGCCGAATTCAACCCGCGACTCAGACGGGAATCGTGCGGCCATTGCTCTACCGGATCCTGAGAATGCCGTCGATGTCGCCGGCCTTACTGATCACGCGCGAATACTGGAGTCGCCACTGAAGCGCATTGGAAATCGTCAGATACCCGATTTCCGGTGGGCTGCTCAGCACTTCCTCGGCCAGATTCCGGGCTTCGATTTCGTCAACCGGAAGATGCCTGTCCTGAAAGTACGCCACAAGATCGTCGGTGTTGCCGTCGTTGTCGAGGATCTGGCGGACGCCGAGCGTCGTCTGATAATCGGCGGTTCGTTCCGCCTCGACGAAGATCGTGTGCAGGACATTCAGCGTTCCAGTGACCGTCGCTGGATCGTCTTTCTTCTCATACACGAAAACAAGCAAAGCATAACCGAGTCCGTAGATCTTCTGTCGGGCCGATTTGAAGGGACACGACGATTGCGGCTGGCGAATGCTGGTGACCTTCACATCGACGAGCAATTCGGGAAAGTCAATGCCCTTTGCGGAGTTGCCGCCTCTGAAGCTGTACTTCGCGGAAAGAAATGCGCGAAACTTCTGCTCGAAGTACGTGCCGACCGCCTTCCCGTCTGTGACCCCGAACAAAGCAGGCTCCGCATGGATGGATTCAATCTCGGCAAAAGCACGCGCTTCTGTCTGAAGACTTTCCACCGTAAGTTCGATCAGCATCACCTCGCCTCCAGCACGAGTTTTTCCGTGAGTGGAATCATAGCACGCGGGCTGGCAGAACGGTTCCGAACCAGGGCTGGCTTCTCAACCGGCACCCTCCACGGGGGCCGGCACCAGCGTCCCACTGCGATATGGACGACTGGCGGTGCCCTGCCGACGCATCGCCTTCGATGATGAGTCAGACGACGGGCGTTCCCTCGTTCGCCGTGCGCTCGGCAAACAGTGCGCTCAGCCGTCTCGTCAGCGGGCCGGGCGCGCCCGTGCCGATGGTGCGGCCGTCGACGCGCACCACGGGCGCCAGTTCGCCCAGCGTTCCCGTGCAGAACATCTCGTCGCAACGGTACACCTCGGTCAGCGACAGGTCGCGCTCCTCGGCGGGGATTCCGTGGTCGCGGCAGATCTCCAGCACCGTCGCCCGCGTGATGCCTTCCGGGCATGCGATGGTGCGGCTCGTGAGCACCACGCCCCGGTGCACGAGGAACACGTGCGTGGCGTTCGTTTCGGCGACGAAGCCGCGGACATCGAGCAGCAGCGCGTCGTCGGCCCCGGCACCCGTCGCCTCGATCTTCGCCAGGATCGACTGCAGCAGGTTGTTGTGGTGGATCTTCGGATCGAGACAGTCCGGCGGAAAGCGGCGCAGGCTGCTGGTGATGAGCGAAATCCCGGCACGGTCGTAGACGGGCGGCTTGTGCTCGGCCAGCACGATCAGCGTCGGCCCCGACTGGTTAAGCCGCGGGTCCATTCCCGACGTGATCTTCACCCCCCGCGTCAGCGTCAGGCGGATATGCACGCCGTCGCGCATGCCATTGGCCGCCAGCGTGCGGCGGATCTCCTCGATGATCGTCTCATGCGGCGGGATTTGCGCAAACGCCAGCGCGAGCGCCGAGCTGCGGAGCCGGTCGAGGTGCTCGGTCAGTTTGAAGATCCGTCCGTCGTACAGCCGCAGGCCCTCCCAGACGGCGTCGCCGCCCTGCACGACCGAGTCGAAGGGACTGACGCCGGCCTCGTCGCGGTGCACGAGCCGGCCATTGATGTTGACGATCAGGTCGCGGTTGTTTTCGTTGAAGGTCTGCAGCAATGGAGTCACCCATCCCGGTGATTTAGCCGATCGCCCGCGTTATTAGCAAAGACGGTGGGAATGCAGGCGATGATAGCCGTCGAGGCACTCGTCGTAGACCGCCGCGAGGCGCGCCGGGACGGCGTCCGTTTTGGGGCGATAGGGCTGAAAGCCGGTCGAGGTGAGCACCTCCGCGTACCAGTAGGGCGCCCACAGGCCGTCCGTCTCGCGCGGCCCCGGCGGCCACGAGAGCATCGCCTCGGTGAACTCAACTCCCAGCGCGTCGCACAACAGTCCCAGCACGCGCCGCGGATTCTCCAGCACGTCGCGCGCGTCGATCACGGGCGGCACACTGTCACTGCGGGTGCGGACCCACTCGAAGATCTCCGCCTGCTGCGGAAAGCCGAGGTCGAGCGCGGTCGGCTCGTAGTTCTTCCTGATGTAAGACGTGATCACCTCGCGCGGGTCGCGGATCAGAAAGCAGTTCGAGAGCGCCAGCAGCCATTCGCGGTCGATCCCGGGCAGCAGGTGATGCGTCATCTACTTCTGGTAGAAAATCGCCTTCCCCTGCGGGACATCGCCGGTGAGCCAGACCGCGACTTTCCGCCAGTCGGTTTCGCCGTGCGCTACGATCTCGTCGGCGACAGGGTGCGGCAGACCGGTGACCTTCAGGTAGTGCGCGTAGAGCGGCTCATCGCAGACGAAAGTGTCGGGCCGGTTGCCCCACGCGCGCATCATCGCCGTCGAGATGTTCCGCGGCCCGGACCACATCGCAATCCGCATCCTCGCGACCTCCGCCGTGCGACTAACGCTTCAAAGCTTCGACGCTTGGGCAAATCTTTGACGCCCGCATCGGGTTTGAACAGGAGCAAACAAAGGAAACGGAGTGAATGGCTCTGAAAGACTAAGTCGCCGGCAGCGGCAGGGCGAGGGGCGGGAACGGGAGTCGAAAGGGTCGAAACGTGCAAAGGTCGAAAGGGACAGAATTCGACCCGTCAGATTCTGGCTGGCCGTTTCGACCTGCGACCCTTTCGACCTTCGACCCGTCCGGCCTCACCCCTCCAGTTCGGCGGTCGGAATCTCGCGCAAGGTCCGGGCGAAGCTGATCGCCTCGTCCTCCTCTTCCGGGTGCCGCAACAGGTCGCGCAGCGACGGGTCGATGAGCGCTTCGAGCCAGTCGCCCAGCCGCACGATCTGCTCCGGCCGCTGGTCCCACTGTTCGAAGGCGTTGAGAAAGACTTCCTCCATGATGTCATCGATCGACAGCGCATCGCCGATCAGCCCGTCCAATTCGGGATAGTGCTGCACCCAGCGGCCGACGCGCCTGCGAAGCGCCTCTTCGAAACCGGACATCTCGCGGCGAAAGGTGCGGTACTCGCCGGTGCGGACGGCCGCCTCCAGCACGCCCAGCTCCGGCACCTGCGTCGGATCGATGTCCTGCACGGTGCCCTGCACGCGTTTGGACAGCCCCTCGTCGTCCGAGAGCTGGCTCTTGTAGTGCTGCACGCGCTGGACGAGCTTGCGCACGCAGCGCTGAAAGGCCTCCTCGGCGACGCGGTCGTCGCTGTCGCCGGTGACGAGCGTGCGGCCCGGCAGGACCAGGGCGGCCTTGACGTGGTAGACGAGGCTCCGCGGGTAATGCGCGGCTGTCACGTACAGGTGTGAGACCGGGAAGTCCTCGACGACCTTCGCGAGCTGGTCGAGATCGCCCTCCATGCGCTCGATCTCTGCGGGGGACAGCTCGCAGTTCTTCGTGTCGAGTTCGATGTGCAGGTTCTCGCTCAAGTCCGAGTATTTCATCTTTTCGACCCCTCCAGTGTCATTCAGAGGCAGGCCTTCGCTTTCGCTCCATTGCCGGCCGCGTCTCGCGCCGGACCCCTTGTCTTGGTCTTGGCCTGAGTCTTGGCCTTGGCCTGAGAGGGCGAAGCGCGTGCCGCGGGGCTGTCGAGGGCGCGGATCCAGCCGTGGTGAACGAGATCGGGCCAGCGATAGCCGGCCATGGTGGGTGCGGACTCCAGCCGCGTCCGCGGGATGAGCAGCCGCACGCAGGGGCCGTCGCGGCGATTGGACACCAGCAGGGTTCGTCCCGGCAGAATGAAGCGGTCCCTGCCGGCGATGCGATCGCTGCCGCTCTTCGCCCGGACGGAGCCGACCACCACAAACGCCAGCCGCCGCCCGCGGTCCAGGGCCGCCAGTTCGACGTGGCCGAGGCGCCTGCCGGCCAGATCCAGAACCGGCCGCCCGCCGAGAGCGGGCCAGCGGCTGAGGGTTCTGGAAATGGCGAGTGAGGCTTGCATGGCCGTGGCCAAAGGCAACTGCCGTACCATGCCGAATGCCGGAATCGCCCTTGGTCCATTATCCCTGGAGTTTCCGTGACTGAACGCGGCGCGACCAAAGCGGTTGCAGGGCTGTCATTCCACCGGGCAGTGGGGGATCATTCACGTCCTGAGCCGACTAGTTCCTCACCTGTTCTCTTTAGGTGGGCCGGGCTCGGTCGGCCTCCCGAGTGAAAGTCCGAGCAATCCCGCAGGGAAATCGCCAGTTGGACCAAGCCGCAGTGCGCCGTAGTGCGGATTTCAATCCGCACGACCCGTCTGGGAGACGCATACCCGAAGCCGGCGGCACGGTCCTTGCAAATGCGGCTACAGGCACGCACGCTGCGAGCGTCCAAAGAGCCTCCGGTGCCGGCCCTTCGGCACACCAACCTCTCTCACCAGTGAAGGATCAGATGATGCACCAGGCGCGACAGCAGACTTCAGCCCCAGCCAGCGACGCTCGCGAGTGGGAGTCCCCCTTTGATGCGGACGGCACGGATTCGCCCAAACCGTACGAACGCGCCGCGGACATGCAGCCCTTCCACGACGAGTACATCCCAACGCCCGACGAGATTCGAGCCGAGTGCGCTTTGATCCAGGCCGGCTGGTCGGAGCGGGAGCGCTGGCGCCGGGCCGGCTTCGCCGACGGCTACCCCGGCTGGGAAGTGCCGACGCATCACCTGCAGCGGGCTTGCTGAGCCGCCACCGCTTCCCGCGCCGCCGTCGCGCCCTAATGGTCTGTCAAGGCTTAGAATCGGGTTGTGAAATCAGCCGCTGGGCGCTAGCCCCCGGTTCCCGTGCGAACCGGACGCTAGCGCGTACCGGCTGATCCGGAGTCGCGATCGGCGCGCTCCAACACCTGCGACAGCCGCGCCGCAAGCTCCTCGTGCCGCCGCGCCCGCTCGGCTTCTCCATTCTCGGCGAGCAGAGCCGCAAGACTGCGGTGAATGTCGATGTGATTGGGGTTGATCTTCACAGCCGACTCCCACGCGCGAATCGCCGCCGCGCGGTCGTTGCGAGCGAGTTCGCAGTAGCCGCGGATGATCTGGTCGACGGAGCTGCGCCGCAATTTTGCCAGCCGATCGAGCGCGTCGAGGGCGTCCTCGACGCGCTGCGTCTGGTAGTAATGCGTCGCCAGCGCAAACAGCGCATTGATGCGATCCACCACCGGGAGCGAAGGATCCTCCAGGGCGGCCTCACCAAAAGCAGCCGCTGTCTGCGGGTCCGACTCCCAGAACAGTTGAGTAAGCGCCGCATCCAGCTTTCCTTCTCGCAGTCCGGCATCCCGGGCTGACAGCAGGTGCTCGCGCGCCCTCTGCAGATGCACTTCCAGGTCCGCCGGCGACGCCTGCCCGCTCAGATGTCCCGCCAGGCTGATGTACGCCATTCCCAGCGACCGCGCGCGGTCCGGCTCGCTCAAATGCGACAGCGCGTGCACCGGTTCCAGCAACGCCAGGATCATCCGAGGATCCGGCGGAGGATTCGGCAGCCGCGGCTGGGTGGATGCCAATCCGGTGCTGCGTCATCGCGACGTGCAGGACGTCCGTCGGCACTCGCGGCATGTGACAGACGAGGCAATCGTTCGCAGGGCTTTGAGCGGCTCGAACCTCGGCGGCTACGCCGCAGGCGTCGGCGGCATGGCAGTCTCCACACACCGCCCGGTAGCGTGCGGCGCTCTCTTCGGCCGTTCCCGTGTCGTGCGGGTTGTGGCAGGTGATGCAGGCGAGAGACTCCGATTCCCGATAGCAGCGGCTGAAGAACATCTGCTCCGAGTGACCGACGGCACCGCTCGTGCCGATCGGACCGCGGAAGTGATAGAACTCGCGGAAGGCCTCCCGCGGCAATCCTGGCCGGAACTGGGACATATCTCGACCGCGCGCCGTGACGTACGCCTTCGTCGTCAGATGGCAGCGGTGACAGACGGCATCGGCCAGATCGCGCGAGAGATCTTTCGGATTGACGATCGTGCGATCGAAGCGGTCGCCGACGAATTCCGCCTCGTCCAATCGCCCGTCCCAGCGGGCCACGTGCAGCGCTCCCGGCCCGTGACAGCGTTCGCAGCCGATGGACGGCTCCGAGATGTGCATGCGGTGCCAGCTTCCCTCCACGGCCTGCGCCTGGCCCGTGTGGCACATCAGGCAAACCTCGGTGACCGCCCGCTCAAAACCTGGGCTGACCGGCACATCATAGCCCGGAGAGACGTCCCACCCCGGCTTGTCCGCGTACCAGGTGATGGGCGATTCGACGAGAAAGCCGTCGATCTCCGCCAGATAGATGGCAAAGCTCGAGCCGGAGCCGACGACATACTTCAACGGGTGCTCGTTCAGAAGCAGGCCGTCGTCCGCACCATCGCCTGCCGACAGCTCCTCGCGGTGCCACAATCGCCCCTCTTTGCGGTACACCGAATACTGTCGGCCCGACAGCGAATGCGCGAAGCTGCCGTCGGGAGGGGCTTCTGCCACATCGAACTCCCGCGTCGAGCGGGCCATGCCGATGTGCTGCTACGACGCGAACGCCTCAGGATGGCATCCGCGGCAGGTTTCACTGCCGACGTACCCGACGTCGAGCTGCGCATTCATGTATGGGCCGGCGGAAAGCTCCGGCGGGGGCACGTCCTGTTGGGCCGGGCCCTCGGGCTTCGTTCGCGCACTCCGAAACCAGAGCGCGGCGCCAACAGCCACGGCCAGACAGGTCAAGCCGAGAAGACCCAGCAGCATTCGCCGAGTCCAGCACACGGGAAAACTGCCTCCCGTCACTCGCTCTGGAGCTTGAAATCGGCGCTGTCAGTGCCGCCGGCCGGCACGGGAAAGCTGAGCTTGGTCGTCTCGGGGTCGGCGTAGTCGGCCGGAATCAGACCGACTTTGCCTTCCGAGCCCGTGGGGCGGAGGCCTTGGCTTTCTAGCATCGCCTCGACCTGGCCCTCGTCCATCCCCTCTATGCTCATGTCGATTTCCGCCGCCGCGGCGGCGGCCGCGGCCGGATCGTCCTTCTTGAAATAAACCTTGTTGGGACCGGGCGCCGCCCCGTTGACCAGTTCGTAGTGCCCCTCAGTGTTGGTCTTTCCGTAACCCTCGAATTTGGCGGTCACAAAATGGACCTCAGCTCCGGCCAGCGGCTTTCCATTGAGAGTCACGGTGCCGGAGACTGGCACCAATACGTCTTCCGAGCCTCCGCAGCCGATGGCGGTCGCCATCGGCAACAGAAGCAGCCAGATTCGCACGTATCTCATGGCGTTGGTAGATCCTGTTGAGATGAGCTTTAGAACTCGCCGACGACTTCGCGATTCGCAATACTCACGAGACCGTTGACGATGGCCATGTTCACGTTCTCGCTGAGGAAGCGAACCGCTCCGTCGCCCAGGAGCATGTGGCAGCCACCAACATGTGCACTGCCGGCAGCCCAGGCGTAGTTGAGCGGATTCGGCGGTCGGAAGGGGCGGTTGATCCCTCGGCGGGGGACGATGAAATGCGTGTGCGTCCAGGCCTGCAGGTACGGCCCGTATGCTCGATCCCACTTGCGCAGGGGCGTTTCGATCATCAGCATCGTCATGCTCGGCCCGTCCTGGACATCTGCAATCCTCGCCGAGCCGTTGAAACCAAACGCGGAACGGTCCCCCCGCGTATTGCGACGCCAGTCGATTCCGGTGCCGCCGGCGTACTCGGTCTCTTCGTGGACGAATCCGTAGCTGACCCGCGTGGCGGCGCGGATGGTATACATGTTCTGCGGCGTGTATGTATGCGGGTCGTCGAATGGCGTGTCGCTCGGACATTGCTGGACGGGGATCCGGACGTTGTCGAGCGCGGCCTGGAAACCGCCGCCGCCGCGACCTCGCCAGTCGGCCTGCCCCGTGGCCCGATTGAAGTCGATCTGCTTGTACAGCGGCGCCTGATCGAGTTGCGGCAGGAGCATCAGGTAGCCCGTGAAGTTGCGGATGCCTCCCGTGGGCACGAATGAACCCGACTGGGTGGTCCCTGGGTTGATGGCCGACGGCGGGAACTGGCCGTGAGTTTCCTCGTAATTGAACAGGGCCAGCCCGAACTGCTTCATGTTGTTCTTGCAGGCGCTGCGCCGGGCGGCCTCCCGGGCCTGCTGCACCGCCGGCAGCAAGAGGGCGATGAGAATCGCGATGATCGCGATCACCACCAACAGTTCGATCAGGGTGAACCCCTTCCTCAGCCGACTGCTCTGTGCCATGACAGGCTCCTCTTGCACGAAGACAGAATGACGTGGAGCGGAAGATGTCTTCCGATAAAACGCGAGCGCGACTTCGCGGCGAGTGCGCGAAGCGAGAAAAGCTCGTTCGTATTTCAGTCATGCGACGGGTCAAAAGTCAAGCGTGAATGGCCGCGGGGGGGGGGGTGACGGGGTGACGGCGTGAAGTTTCGGTCGTCCGGTGGGCGCGATATAATCCGCGGGCCTTCATCGGCAGGCAGCTACTGCCGGTGTGCCAGCGGAGCGGATCCCCTGCACTCGGCCGCCTGACGGCGGTTACTGCGAAACAGCGGTCACTACGACAGCGGAGCCAGGCTCATGAAGACGCCGCCGATTCGAACCGTGCTCGTCGACGATCAGCGCCTCGTGGTGGAACTGCTCGCGGCCCGGCTGCATGCGGATCCGGAGATCGATGTCGTGGGCACCGCCGGAGACGCCGAGACGGCCGTGACCCTCGCGCTGGCGGCGCGGCCGCAGGTACTGGTGATCGATGTGGAACTGCCGGGCCGCGGGGCCTTCGACCTGTGCGCCGAACTGCGGAGGGACCATCCGGAAATCCGCATCCTGTTCCTCACCGGCTATCTGTCCGACGTGCTCATCGAGCAGGCGCTGCGGATCGGCGCGGGCGGATACCTCTTGAAGGAAGAGCCGTTCGACCAGGTTGTGGCCGCCATCAAGCGCGTCGCCGCCGGCGGGGCGGCCTTCTCGAAAGAGGTGGAAGCGCGGCTGGACCTGGACCGCGTGAGCGGGCGCTATGTCTCGAAGGCCGAATCGGCGCTCGGTCGGCTGACGGTCCGGCAACTGGAGGTCATGCGGCACCTGGCGCACGGCGAGAGCGTAAAGGATGTGGCCCAGATGATGGAGCTGTCTGAGAAATCCGTGGACAGCCATAAGTACCGCATCATGCACAAGCTGGGCATTCACGACCGCGTGCAACTGGCGCGCTACGCCATCCGCGAAGGCCTGACGCTGCCGTGACGCTTTGCCCAAAAAGGGGACAGTCCCCTTCGCATCAATCCTT
>JAHWKJ010000554.1 GCA_019347905.1 Planctomycetota bacterium | reverse complement strand
GATTCCGTCTCGCCCCAGTCGACGTCGACCCACTTGTGGTCCTTGCGGCACTGCGGGGCGAGGACGAAGCAGGCATGCTTCCGCCGCTGTTCCGCCGAGCCGATCACCTCCGGGAAGTACTTGAGTTGCAGCGAGTTGTCGTCGCCGCGCTCGCCGGCGCCGTGCAGGAACAACACCAGCGGATATTTCTGCCCCGGTTCGACGATGTCCGGCCGCAGGAGTCGATAGCGGAACGTCTCGTTCTCGTAGACACCGCCGCTGTACGTGATGCTGCGTTCTTCAACCGGGGTGTCGCCCTCGCGCCACAGCCAGCGGAGCGCATCGGGCAGGATGGCACCGCCGTGAATGCCATTGTGCCCGCCAACGCCGCCGACGAATTTGAAGTCGTAATTGCGAAAGGCCAGCGCCGAGGCCATCTGGCGGTTGGCGAGCCACCAGTTTCCATGAGTGTTGTTGAGATCGTTTTCGCCGTCCTGCAGGAACGCGCGGATCGGCCGCTGGGACCACTTGCGAATCCAGGCCGGATATTCGTGTCCGCCGCGGATATTGGTGAAGCTGCCCACGTGGCTGAGCACCTTGTGAAACGCATCGGGCCGCTGCCACGCGACGGTGAAGGCACAGATGCCGCCCGAGGAAATGCCGCAGATCGCCCGCGAGGCGGCCTCGTCCTTCAGCTTGTACTCTTTCCCGACTTCCGGCAGGATTTCCTCCAGCAGAAAGCGGGCATACAGCTCGCTGAGCGAGTCGTACTCAAAGCTGCGGTTCGAGGCCCGCCAGCGGTTCTGCGGCGGCTCGTCGCCGTGATGGCCGGGATTGATGAACACGCCGATCGTCACCGGCATCACGCCCTGGTGAATGAGATTGTCGAACACGACCGGCACGCGGGACTGGCCCTCTTCATCGACGTACGTGTGGCCGTCCTGAAACACCATGACGGCGGCCGGACTTCCGTCGTACTGCGCGGGCACGTAGATCCAGTATTCGCGAACGGTGCCGTCGAAGATGCGGCTCTTCCAGATGTGCTTCGTGACCGTTCCCCGCGGCACGCCCTCGTGCCGGTGCGAATCCGGGCCAAGCTGGTACTGGCTGTCGTCGGCATGGTTTTCCGCAGCAATCAACAGGCAGGCCAGGGCGGCGACTGCGAGACGGAAGCGAAGCATGGAAGACTCTTCAATTCGAGCGATTCGATGAGTTACGGACGCCATTCAGGATACCCGCCGCCCGGCAGCCTCGAAACCGTGCCATGCCGCGACGCAAACGCAGTTCCGAAGCACCGAACCGTCGCCCCACACCTGCGGAGATCGCCGCGGCCGCCGGCCGCACGATTCCCGACGCGATCGCGCGCGGCCTGCGGGTGCTGTTGGTGGGCATCAACCCCGGTCTGTACTCGGCGGCCATCGGCCATCACTTCGGCCGCCCCGGCAACCGCTTCTGGCGGACGCTGTTCGAGTCCGGCTTCACCGACCGGCTGCTGTCGCCATTCGAGGACGGGCGGCTGCTCGAATACGGGCTGGGCATTACGAACGTAGCGTCGCGGGCCACGGCCCGCGCCGATGAGTTGTCGCGCGAGGAACTCGCCGCCGGCGGCCTGGCACTTGCGAGAAAGATCGCACGTTTCCGGCCGCGCGCCGTCGTCTTCCTGGGAGTGACGGCGTATCGCACAGCCTTTGAATTGCCATACGCGACGATCGGCAGGCAACACCAACATCCATTCGGAAACACCACCGTCTGGGTCCAGCCGAACCCCAGCGGCCTCAATGCCCACTACCAGCTTCCAGAGCTCGTGCGTCTATTCGCCGAGTTGCGGAAGGAGGTGGACCTCGGCCGATAGGCGCGTGGCCGCAGGAGATGGGCGAACGGTTGCAATCGTGCCGCCATTCAACCCGCTATCCGAAATCCCCGCAGAAGTTCCGAGGCCCAAGCTTCGTCATCGCAGTTCAACGGCGGCTCGACAGGTGCGCTATAGACGAGGGAGTACCGGAAGTTCCCTCGGTCATAGCGCTGGTTGAACAGCGGCTGGAGCTCGAGGACGACGTCGGGCTCACCTTCCCGCAACGGCACCACGATGGGGGGAAGCGGCTGCCGAATCGTCCAGCCCAGAGCTTGTGCTCGCGGCCGACGGCTGGCACGGCTGATGATTGCCGAGTAATCACCCGGTGGCAGGGGTGTGATGGTCGGCAGACGCTGCCCGCCGCGCAGCAAATCGAGCTCGACCAGATTTGTATCGCTCCGCAGAACCTCGTCGCGCTTTCTGAGGTACTCCCTGCGGCCTTCCCCGCCTCTCTTGTTGTATGGAGACAGGAGCTCAATGACTGTGACGACCTCCAGCGTCTCGACGTCCCGTACAGTGAGATACGTTTCATAACGGGTCTCCGGCATCGGCAGGAGCACCTCAACCGTCGCAACAGCACCCGCCGATGGGGAGACCGCACTCCAATCGTCGCTCGAAACCGGGGGCCTCACGATTGCCGTGTCTACGACAACAGTTCTTGAATCGGTTTCGCTCGGATGTTCGACGTAGATCCGCCGCTGGGCGCGCGTCACATATTTGGGCTCGACGAGCGGCCCCAACGCATCGGCAATGTCCACAATGAACGTGGCATGGAACGACTCCCAGTCCTGCATCTCGATGTACGGGTCCATGCCTGGAAATGGCGATGGCATCACGGCACCTCGACCTGCGTCAGGACGGCTTCGGCGGCGGTCAGCCTTCCATCATAGAGTGCTGTCCGGTGAATTGACATCGGCGTGCAGCCATCAAGCGATGAGGGGGTCCGGAGCGGCCGCCATTCATTGATGCATTCGCGAATGTCCAGTAACATCGGCCGGCGAAGCGAGAGTGTGGAGCCGGACGGCCATGGCACGCGACAAAGTCACTGTTCCCACCGAGCGGATCGAACGGGCGATCCTGCTCATTCGCGGTCAGAAAGTCCTGCTGGATCGCGATCTGGCGGAGCTTTACCGCGTCGAAACGAGAGTTCTCAACCAGGCGGTGCGCCGCAACCGCAAGCGGTTTCCCGAGGACTTTATGTTTCAACTGACCGGGGAGGAGTTGGAGAATTGGATGTCACAATTTGTGACTTCCAATCCGGGTGCAAAAATGGGACTGCGCAAGCGTCCCTATGCCTTCACCGAGCACGGCGCCGCGATGCTCTCCAGCGTCCTTTCCAGCGACCGGGCCATTGAAGTAAACATCGCCATCATGCGGGCCTTCGTGCGGATGCGGGAATTCCTGGCGACCCACAGCGACCTCGCCCGCCGGCTCGACGAGCTGGAACGCAAGTACGATTCGCAGTTCAAAGTCGTGTTCGACGCGATCCGGCAGCTCATGGCGCCCACGCCGACACCCTCGCCGCGGCGACGGATCGGCTTCCAAAGTCCGGGCGGCGAGCGATCCCCGAAAGCGAAGCGGCGGGAACCGCCTCGGATCAGCCGCAGGGCGCTAGCCCCGGTTTGCCAGTTCACGGAGCCGCCGAACCGGACGCTAGCGCGTACCGGCTGATCTCCGCCGGCCCTACGCCGCGCGGCCCAGCACCAGGCAGGCGTTGTGGCCGCCGAAGCCGAAGCTGTTCTTCAGCACGCGCTCGACTCTCGCCTGACGGGCCTCGTTCGGCACGTAGTCGAGGTCGCACGCGGGGTCGGGCTGGTCGAGATTGATCGTGGGCGGAATCGCCTGCGTCTCGAGGGCCAGCACGCACACGACCGTCTCCACTCCGCCCGAGGCCCCCAGCAAGTGGCCGAGCTGGCTCTTGGTGCTGGAAACGGCGACGCGGGCGGCGTGCGCCTCGAACACCGTCTTGATGGCGTTCGTTTCCGCCACGTCGCCCAGGGGAGTGCTGGTGCCGTGGGCGTTGATGTAATCGATCTGGTCGGGATGCACGCCGGCGTCGCGCAGGGCGGCCTGCATGGCGCGGGCGGCGCCGCGGCCCACAGGATCCGGGGCCGTCATGTGCGAAGCGTCCGACGACATGCCGTAGCCGAGGATCTCCGCCAGGACCGGCGCGCCGCGGCGGCGGGCGTGCTCGTAGTCTTCCAGCACGAGGATGCCCGAGCCTTCCGAAAGCACGAACCCGTCGCGGTCGCGATCGAAGGGGCGGCTCGCCTTCTCCGGATCGTCATTGCGGGTCGACAGGGCGTTCATCCGCGCGAAGCCGGACAGCCCCATGGGCGTGACGGCCGCTTCGGTCCCGCCGGTGATCATCACGTCGGCCATGCCGTTCTGAATGAGCTTGAACGCATCGCCGATGGCATTCGTGGCTGACGCGCAGGCCGTGGC
>JAHWKJ010000060.1 GCA_019347905.1 Planctomycetota bacterium | reverse complement strand
TCCGATCTGGCTCTGAGACTGAAAACGAGCCGGTTTTTTATCCCAAAGCCCGCATCGGCACCAGCCCGCCTTACCTGACGTTTAGCCGCGACTCGACAGAGGAGCGCGCTGCCGGAGAGGGGGTGACGGGGTGACAAGGTGACAAGGTGAACGCTGGCGCGACGTCTGGGCGAACCCGCCGAGTGGACGTCGACAGGCCCGTCGCAGCGTTCGTCATCCCGCCATCCCGTCACCTTGTCACCCCCTCACCTTGTCACCTTGTCACAAGAAGCAGCGCTCCCCCTGTCGAGTCGCGGCTAAACTCCGGGTCGGACGGGCCGCGTCAGGGCACGAATTGCCATTCCCGGAGCCAATCGGATAGCCTTGATGTCTGTTAGACTTAAGGCACCGTGACCGTCTTCCTCGTGAGGCTCTCCTGCATGCCGCGCGATCTCGAACGACTTCGGCCCGAAATCGACGCCGTCCTGGCGCGGCTGCGGCGGCGGATCCGGCGGTACGTGTTCGTCGAGGGGCTGGCCTTGGTGCTGGTTGTGGCCGGCCTCATCTTCTGGGCCACGCTGGGGCTCAACTGGGCCTGGTTTCAGGCCAGCAAGCTCGAATTGCCGCTCTGGTTTCGGGCTTTTCTGGACGTGGCGGCCATTTGCCTGGTAGTGGCGGGCGTGGTGCTGTGGGTCGCCCAGCGGGTGCTGCGGCGGATGCGCACCCGCGCCCTGGCCCTCGTGCTGGAGCGCCGCTTCCCGGAATTGGACGACCGGTTGATCACCGCCGTCGAGGTCGCCGAATCGACCACCGGCCGCGAGACGCCTCTTACCTATGCGCTGCTGGCGCGCACTATCGACGATGCCAGCCGCGCCGCCGAGACCGTCGAGGTCGGCGACGTGTTTTCAAAGCAGCCCCTGCGGCGGGCGATCCTCGCCGCGGTGGTGCTCATCGCCTCGATCGTAGCGTTCGGACTGATGAACCGGCAGGCGATGGCCAACTGGTACCGGGCCTTCGTCGGTCTCGACGAGGTGTATTGGGAGCGCGAGACGCAGCTCGATCTGGAGGTCGTCCCCGAAAACGCTCAGCCCGGCGATCCGCCACGCAGGTTCGTTCTCGACGAAGACGCCGGCCGCTGGGTCTATAAGCACCCGCGTGGGGGCGACCTCAACCTCGTCGCGGTCGTGCCGGAGGCCGATGTGCGGACCGGCAAGAAGTGGAAGGTCCCGGATCGCGTGCAACTCCGGTACGAGGTTCACGGGCGGCCCGAGGCCGGCAGCGCGTACATGTCGAAGACCGGAGAGCGGCGTTTTTCGTATACGCTGGCAAACCGGCTCGACGGTCTGACGTTTTCCGTCACCGGCGGCGACTACGTCAACCGCCGGCCGTATGTCGTCGAAGTCGTCGATCCGCCCACGGTCGATTCCGTCGTGCTCGATTGCGACTACCCGGATTACATGCGGCTGGAAACGACGATCGACTTCGACCGCGACGGCAACGCAATCACGAAACCGCACCCGCTGAAGACCCGCCGCGTGCAGGGTACCGAGATCTCGCTGCCCATGGACACTCGTTTCACCATGACCGCCACGGCCAACAAGCCGCTGGTCGGCCTGCGGATGGAATGCGACAGCTTCCACCTCGTGCTGGAGGCCTCGAACGTTCCCCCCACGCCGAAGGGCGGCGCAGCCGCCGGCGTTCCCCCCCTTACTAAGGGGGGGCCAGGGGGGGTCACCGGCCGCCTCACCACCCTCCGCGAAGACGGCCTGCCCGCCGAACGCATCGAGCTCGACGAGGCCGCCGCCTCCCGCTGGCTCCAGCCGAACACCAACACCTTCCGTGTCGATTTCGTGCTGGCGAGCAACGCCCGCGAACAGCTCGCCGCCCTCCAAGAGCCGGGAGTCATCCCGCTGCCGGCCGATACGACGTTGCGGATCTACCTCCGCGACACCGACGGCATCGCGGCCATCGAGCCTTCGAGGCTGGCAATCAAGGGCATCGTCGACCAGCCGCCCGAGGCCGACCTCGTGTTTCGCGGCATCGGTGAGTTCATTACGCGGAAAGCGTCGATTCCCATCGCCGGCGTCCTCTCCGATGATGTGGGACTCGTCGCCGCGCACTTCGCTTACAAGGTGGGCGAGAAAGACCAGCGGATCAGCGAAGCCGACCCGTGGCTCACGTCGCAGTTCTCCGCTCCGCCCACCGGCTATCCCAAAGAATTCACGCTCGGCGGCGAGGGCGAAGGGGCCGTCGAATGGTTCTCCGCGCTCCCGCTGGAGTTGGGCATCGGCCAGACGCTGCGGCTGACGGTGTTCGTCGAAGACGGCGACAACGTCAACGGCCCTCATTCGATCTATGCCCAGCCGGTGCCGGAGTATACCTTCAAGGTGGTTTCGAACGAGGAGCTGCTGTCGATTCTGTTTCAGAAGGAGATCGGCCTTCGCAGCCGCTTCGAGCAGATCATCCGGGAAGTAACAGACACGCGGCGGGAACTGTTCGAGGCCCGCGGGCGTCTGGAGGAGATGGCGGCCCTGTCCGGCTCCACCGGGCAGCAGGCGCAGAGCGATGGCCTGCGCAGCTCGGTGCAGACGACGGCCGAGCGGGCGATCATCCAGGTGGCCAAGAACGCCCAGGAGACAAAGACGGTCGAGGTGTCGTTCGGCGACATTCTCGACGAGATGGTCAACAACGCCGTGCTGACGGAGAAGATGTTGGAGCGGATCCGCGATAAGATCGTGAGGCCGCTGGGTTCGATCAACGACATCGATTTCAAGGCCGTGGACCGAGCCGTGGGCGCCTTCCGGGCTGTGCACGGTCAGCGGAGGGACGCTACGCAGGAGCTGGACCGCACGCTGGATGAGTTCGACCGTATGCTGGCCAACATGCATCTCGTGCTGGCCGAGATGGAAGACCTCGCGAAGTTTCACGAGTCGATCGAGGAGCTGCGGAAAATCATCACCGAAGAGCAGGAGATCCGCGACCGCACGCAGCAGGAGCTGGAAGACATCCTGAAGAAGCTGCAGGATTTGCCGATCGACTGATGAATTTGTGAATGACGAATGACGAAGCCCGAAATCCGAAGCGGGTTTCAGCCGCGGCAGCGGCGATAGACGGTAGCCCACGGCGCGAGCCGTGGGGCGGCGGTGCCTGATTGCGGAGTTGAGCCGCGGCAGCGGCGACAGAATTGAATGGCCTCTGTCGCCCCTGCCGGGGCTTTTTGTTGGTGACTTGACCGTTTCCCCACGGCTTGCGCCGTGGGCTACGGTCTGTCGCCGCTCCCGCGGCTGAAAACACGTTGCGTTGCCCCACCGAAGGAGACTGCCATGCGCATCCGCCATCTGACGTTCGCCGCCGCGTTCGGCGTGCTGGCTGCATGGTTTGCAGCGCCGCTCGTGGCGCAGGAGCCGGAGGCGCCGGCTGCGCAACCGGGCGCGCCGGCGGAGGCTCCCGCGGACGCGGCGCCGGCGGATCCCCCGTCAGCGGAACTCGGCGACGACGGGCGGCCGCTGACGGAATCGCAGCAAGCGCTGGCAGCACGGTATCGGCGCTTCGAGCAACTGCTGATGCAGATGTCGGAGTACCTCCGCAAGAGCGACCCGCAGAAGGCCGATCTGCTCTTGCGGGCCGTGCGGCTGAGTCAGCAGGGCCGCGTCCACGGCCAGATGGATACGATCGTCGACCTGCTCGAGAACAAGCAACTGGGCGACGCGCTGGAGCGGCAGGACGAACTGGTCGTGCAGCTTCGCGCGATCCTCTACCTGTTGAACACACACAACCGGCTCGATGAGATCCAGGCCGAGAAGGCGCGGATCAAGGACCTGCTGAAGGATCTGGGAAAGGTCATCGGCAAACAGCGCGACGTCCGCGCCGCGACGGACCGCCGCGAAGATCCGAAGCGGCTCGCCGGCCGGCAGGAGGGCGTGACGGACGACGCCCGGAAGCTCGCGGGCAAGATCGACAGCCAGGACGCCGAACGCGCCGAGCGCCGAGGCCAGACGCCGGGAGAACCCTCGGAAGGCAAACCCTCGGAAGGCAAGCCGTCTGAAGGCAAGCCGTCTGAAGGTAAGCCGTCTGAAGGTAAGCCGTCCGAAGGCAAACCCTCCGAGGGGAAACCGTCAGAGGGGAAACCCTCTGAGGGCAAGCCGTCGGAAGGCAAACCCTCCGAGGGCAAGCCGTCGGAAGGCAAGCCATCTGAGGGTAAGCCGTCGGAAGGCAAACCCTCCGAAGGCAAACCGTCCGAGGGGAAGCCGTCCGAGGGCAAACCTTCGGAAGGAAAACCTTCTGAAGGCAAGCCGTCCGAAGGCAAGCCCTCTGAGGGTCAGCCGTCCGAAAGCCAGCCTTCAGAATCGGCCGCCGACCTGGACAAGACCGCCGGCCGCGAAGAACTGGAGCAGGCCATCCAGCGGATGGAGCGGGCGATCGAGGAGCTGCGCAAGCAGAACCACGGGAGCGCCTCGAAGGAGCAGGACGAGGCCATCAAGAAGCTCCTCGAAATGAAGGAAAAGCTGGAAGAGATCCTCCGCCAGCTTCGCGAAGAGGAACGCGAGATCCTGCTCGCGGCTCTGGAAGCCCGCTTCCAGAAGATGCTGGCCATGCAGCTTGCCGTCTATCGCGGCACGGTCAGCCTCGACAAGATCCCGAAGGAGAACTGGCAGAGCGCCGAATCGAGCCGCTCGAAAGAGCTGGCACAGCAGGAGAACGAAATCGCCATCGAGGCCAACAAGGCCCTCACGCTGCTCAAGGCCGAAGGTTCATCGGTAGCGTTTCCCGAGGCGGTCGAGCAGCTTCGCGAGGACATGCTGGAGGTCGCCCGCCGGCTCGACGAGTACAAGGCCGACAACTACACGCAGGAGATCGAACGGGACATTATCGAAGCTCTCGAAGAAGTCATCGAAGCCCTGCAGAAGGAGTTGGAGAAGGCGAAGGAGAAAAAGGACCCGCCGCCCGGCGAGAGCCAGCCCTCGGATCCGTCGCTGGTCGACAAGCTGGCCGAGCTGAAGATGCTCCGCTCGCTGCAACTGCGGATCAACCGCCGCACCCGCCGCATCGGCCGCATGATCAAGACGCCCGAAGGCCAGGCCACCGAGACCGAAGCCGAGCTGGTGACCGACCTCAAGGAACTCGCCCGCCGCCAGGCCCGCGTGCAGGGAGCGACCTACGATCTGGCGACCGGGCGGAATCGGTGATGGAGGGTCGAGAGTCGAGGGTCGAGAGCCAGACGCAAGCGGAATCGGAGTCTTTTGGCTCTCGACACTTGACCCTCAGCCCTTGACACTCTTCGTCATTCGTCATTTCCGAACACAGGGAACATAGATGGGAACCGCATCGATCCTGCTTGCCGTCCTACTGGCCGCGTCGCCGAAAGTCGAGCTCTCGACGCTGAAGGGCGAGCAGCACATCGGGGAGCTCCAGTCGCTGTCGGCTGAAACCGTCACGCTTGCCGGCGAGACGGGGCCGGTGACGGTGCCGCTCGCCGATGTGCTGAAGGTCCGCTTCCCTGCGCCGGCGGACGAGACGCCGGATGACCCGAAGCTGTTGCGGGTATGGTTTGTCGACGGCAGCCAGCTTGCCGCACAAACGATTGCCACCGACAGCCGCACCGCCACTGTCGGGACGGTACGGCTGGGAGAGGTCTCGACGCCCATCGACGCCGTATCCAGCATTCGCTTCGGGCCGCTCGATTCGAAGGTCGAGGCCTCGTGGGCCGATCTGCGCAGCCGCACTCTGCAGAAGGACCTGCTGGTCATCCGCAAGAACGACGTGCTCGACCATCTGTCCGGCGTGGTGGGCACGATCGACGAAGAACACGTGCGATTCCTGTTGGGCGGAAACGAAGTCCCCGTGAAGCGGGCCAACGTTTTCGGCGTGGTCTACGCGCGGGACACCGCGCCCCCCAGCCCGCGCGCCGAGATGCGGCTGGCCGGCGGCGACGTGGCGTATGTGAAGTCCTTCACCGTGTCCGACGGCACGGTCGCGGTGCAACTCGCGGCCGGCGCGAAGGTCGCGCCGAAGCTGGAGGATCTCCGCGTCCTCGACTTCAGCCTCGGCAAAGTCCGCTATCTTTCAGATTTAGAACCGCGGACGTACGAACTGACCCCGCTCTTCGATGGCGAGGCCGAGCGCTCGCTGTTCCGTTACCGCCGCGACCGCAACCAGCGCGGCGAGGTGCTGAAGCTGGCGGGCGTGGAGTATCCGCGGGGGCTGTGGATCCATTCCAGGACGCGGCTGGTGTACCGCATCGGCGGCGACTACCGCCGCTTCCAGGCGGTGATGGGCATCGACGACGACGTGGCCCGCCGCGGCCTGGGCGACGTGCACGTGGTCATCACGGGCGACGGCAAGCCCCTCGTCGAGACCGACGTCAAAGGCGCCGACAAGCCCGTGCCGCTCGACCTCGATGTTTCCGGCATCCGCGACTTGGAGATCCTTGTGGATTTCGGCGGCGACATCGACATTGCGGATCACCTGGATCTGGCGGACGCGAAAGTGCTGAAGTGAGCCGGTCGGAATGACCAATGACCAATTACCAATGACCAATTACCAATGACCAATGCCTGCGAGGGACGGTTGTGAGAGATTGTCAGCGTAATGAGGGGCCGGCTATCGAGCAGATCTCGAGTGCTCGCACGCCTACGAACAGGAACATTGGTCATTGGTCATTGGTCATTGGTCATTCCGGTAATCGCCTGCTTCTCGCCCTCGCGTTTGCGATCCTGCCGATCGCGGGCCACCTCCTCGCCGCCGACCCCGCCGTGCTCGAAGCGCAGCAGCGGCGCGTCGAAGTCGTCGAGCGCGTGGCGCCCACCGTCGTGGCGATCTTCGGCCCCGGCGGGCAGGGGGGCGGGTCGGGCGTGCTGATCTCGGCTGACGGGTATGCGCTCACGAACTTCCATGTCACCAGCGGGGCCGGCGACTTCATGAAGTGCGGGCTCAACGACGGCGTGTTGTACGACGCTGTCATTGTGGGCGTCGATCCCACCGGCGACGTGGCCCTCATCAAGCTGCTGGGCCGCGACGATTTCCCCCCCGCCGAACTGGGCGACAGCGACCAGCTCAAACCGGGCGACTGGGCTTACGCCATGGGCAACCCGTTCCTGCTGGCGACGGATTTCGAGCCGACGGTGACCTACGGCATCGTCAGCGGCGTGCACCGCTACCAGTATCCGGCCGGTACGTTTCTGGAGTACACGGATTGCATTCAGGTCGATGCCTCGATCAATCCCGGCAACTCCGGCGGCCCCCTGTTCAACGACGCCGGCGAACTGGTGGGCATCAACGGCCGCGGCTCGTTCGAAAAGCGCGGCCGCGTGAACTCCGGCGCAGGCTACGCGATTTCGATCAACCAGATCAGGAACTTCATGGGCCATCTGAAGAGCGGCCGCATCGTGGATCATGCCACGCTGGGGGCCACCGTCTCGACCCGCGAGGACGGTGCCGTGGTCGTCTCGAACATCCTTGAAGAATCCGAAGCCTATCGGCGAGGCCTGCGCGTGGACGACGAGATCGTGAGCTTTGCCGGCCGGCCCGTCCGCAGCGTCAACCAGTACAAGAACGTGCTGGGCATCTACCCCAAGGGCTGGAAGCTGCCGCTGGTGTATCGCCGCGACGCGGAGCGTCACGAAATCGTGGTGGCCCTGCGGGCGCTGCACCGCAAGTCGGAGATGACTCCGCAGCAGCGTCCCGGCGGGCGTCCCCAGCCACAGCCACAGCCGCGCCCCGACCAGCCCAAAGATCCCGAGAACCCCGAGCGGCCGCGACCGCAGCCCCTGCCGCGCCCGCAAGCGCCGAATGCGCCGAAGCCGCCCGAAGAATACAAGCACATGCTCGTCAAGAAGGACGGCTTCGCCAATTACTACTTCAATGCGCTGGAGCAGGAACGGCTCAAGAAGCTGCTCGTCGAGCAGTTCGGCGACTATTCCGACGCCGGCGGTACGTGGACGCTCTCCGGCCGCACCGACGCCGGCGAGCCGTTCACCGCCGTGCTGAGCGACGCCGAGGCGAAGCTGACCATCGGCCAGAATGAGTTCGTGCAGCCGTTAGCCGGCGGCGACCCGGCCGATCTTCCGCCCGGCTCCGGCGGCCTTTTGATCGGCCTGCACCACCTGCGGATGCTGTTCACCGGCCGGCCGTTTACCGACTTCTACTATCTCGGCACCGAGCCGATGGACGGCAGCGAACCCATGGTCGACGTGCTGGTGACGGGCCTGACCGGCGTCGAGACCCGCTGGTACTTCAGCCCGGAAGGCAGGCTCCTGGGCTTCGACACGCGGCTGACGGAAGACGCCGACGACTGCGAAGTCCGCTTCGAATCGACCGGCGAGTTCGGCGGCCGCAAGCTGCCGGAGAAGTTCACCGTCCGCCACGGCGGTGAGGACTTCGCCGCCTTCGACGTGGACGAAGCCATTTTCGAACCGTCGCCGCCGAAGCCGGAGGGCGGGGTGAAACCAGCCGAGGTCGCAAAGCCGCAGGACGAAGCGAAGCCCGAGTAGCGAGAACCCGATGACCGAATTGCTGCAGCAGGCGTTTGACGCAGTCTCGAAACTGCCTCCGGCAGAGCAGAATCTGCTGGCATCATGGCTGCTGGCGGAAGTGGCCGCCGAGGATGATTTCGACGGTAGAATTGCGGAAACGGCGGAACGGCTTTCCGGCCTGGCAGCCAAAGCGCTCGAAGCTCACCGCGCGGGAGAGACTGAGGAACTCATCCTGGATCAGTTATGATCTCCCGCACGACGGAAGGCGTCGAAAGACCGGCCGACGCAGCGCCGCCGCAGGAAGAGAAACAGTGAGGCCAAGATGAACTATCTTCACTACGAATTTGACCTGGATGAGAACGATGTGGTCGAGGTGATTCTTGAAGGTCGAGCAAATGTGCGACTGCTCGACGATGAGAACTACGAACGCTATCGCAACGGCGAGCAGCATCGCTACCACGGGGGGTTTGCAAAGACTTCGCCCGTTGAGATTCCGGCCCCACGAGCCGGTCATTGGCACATCGTCGTCGACCTGGGGGGATATGCTGGAACGGTGCGCGCGACGGCCAATGTGCTGAGAGGTGCGACGTGACGAGGCGGAAGTCGCAGTTCGAACCCGCCATCCACCGGGTCCGCCTCGACAGCCTCACGATCTTTGAGATTACCGAGGCGGAACTGGAAGCACTCGAGCGCGGATCGCAGGAGTCGTTGTTTCTCAATCTGGCGATTACCTGCCTGTCCATTGCTTCTTCGTTTCTCATTTCACTACTCACGACGACGATCCCGAGCGACAGAACTTTCATGGTCTTCGTGGTCGTGTGTTCGATCGGATTCGTGTCCGGCATTACACCTGGATTGCTATGGTGGCAGGCTCGGCGCTCGCTGAAGTCAGTAACGGCGACAATCCGTGAGCGGATGTTCGCCGAAGGTCTTCCCGACAATCCCACAGGCCAGTCAACGCAGTGATCGTGACCCCACGTAAATTAAACCGGTAATCTGCTTGAACCATGAGTAATTGCACTGCCCGGCACACCGGACTCACCCTCGTGTTTCTGCTCACGCTATCGGCCTCCGCGATCGCCCAGTCGGCCGCGGAGACGATTCAGAGTACGCTGCCTAAAGTCGTCAAGATCTTCGGGTCCGGCGGGATTCGCGGGTTGGCTTCGTACAGCACCGGGTTTCTGGTCTCGGCCGACGGCCATATCGCCACCATCTGGAGCCACGTGCTGGACCAGGACGACGTGGCGGTGGTGCTGAACGACGGCCGCCGCTACGAGGCGAAGGTGCTCGCCGCCGAGCCGCAACTCGACCTGGCGATCCTTAAGATCAAAGAGGAGGGCCTGAACCTGCCGCACTTCAACATGGCCGAGGATGCGGGGACGGCGGCGGTTGGGGATCGGGTGCTGGCCTTCAGCAACATGTTCAAGGTGGCGACGGGGGACGAGCCGGTCAGCGTGCTGCATGGCGTCGTCTCCGCGAAGTGGGACCTGACGGCCCGCCGCGGACGCTTTGAAGTGCCCTACCAGGGCGAGGTGTACGTCGTCGACGCCATCACCAACAACTCCGGCTCCGGCGGCGGGGTGTTGATGTCCCGCGACGGCAAGCTCCTGGGGATGATCGGCAAAGAGCTGCGCAACGCCGAGAGCAATACGTGGATCAACTACGCCGTCCCGGTGCAGGAGCTGGCCGAGCCGATCGCGCAGATCGTCGAGACCGGCGTGTACGTGCAGCGCGAGAAGCCCGATGAAGAGAACCCCGGCCGCTACCGGCCGCTCGATTTCGGACTGGTGATGGTGCCGGACGTCGTCTTTCGCACGCCGGCCTACGTCGATGCGGTGCTGCCGAACTCGCCCGCGGCGAAGGCCGGCCTCGCGCCGGACGATCTCGTGCTGTTCGTGAACGAAGAGCTGATGCAGTCGGTGCGCGACCTGCGGAACACGCTGGGATATCTGGAAGCCGGCGACACGCTGCGGTTGATCGTGCAGCGCGAAGGACGGCTGGTGACGGTGGAGTTGCCGGTGGAGCGAAAGGCGGAATAGTGCGCAGCGTGGAAAAGCGAACATTGAACATTGAACATCGAACATTGAACGTTGAACGTCGGGCGCTGCATTGCATGAGCCGTCCCCGTCGTGTCGTCGTCTTGGACATCTGCCGCACGACCGCGCTTGTTGCCGTACTGTTGGTGGCTTGCCTCTTCGCGGTGTGCCGGCCTGCGTCCGCGCAGGACGGAGCAAGCGTCGAGGATCTCGAGGAGCGGGCGTTCAAGCAGGCGGCGGCGCTGGTGGGTCCGTCGGTTGTGCGGATTCAGACCGTTGGCGGATTGGATCGCGTCGGGCAGCTTCTCACCGGCACTGGGCCAACCACCGGGGTCATCGTCTCGTCCGACGGCTACATCATCTCCAGCTCGTTCAACTTCATCGCGATGCCGGCGACGATTCTCGTACAGTTTCCCAACGAGGAGCAGCCGGTGCCGGCGAAGGTCGTCGCCACCGATCATTCGAAGATGCTCACGCTCCTCAAAGTCGACGGCCGCGAGGATCTGGTGCCGGCGACGGCCGCGCCCAAAGATACGATCCGGGTCGGACAGTGGGCAATCGCGCTGGGGCGGGCGTTCGACGTGGCGGTGCCCAGCATTTCGGTGGGTATCGTCAGTGCCACCGACCGCATCTGGGGCAAGGCCATCCAGACCGACGCCAAGGTTTCGCCGGTGAACTACGGCGGCCCGCTGGTCGACGTCGAGGGCCGCGTGCTGGGCATCCTCGTGCCGCTCTCGCCGCAGGGAACTGAGGCGGCCGCGGGCGTGGAATGGTACGACTCGGGGATCGGCTTCGCGATTCCGCTGGCAGACATCTACGCCGCGCTCGACCGGCTGAAGCAGGGCGAAGATCTGCATCCGGGGCTGATGGGGATCAGCTTCAAGGGAGGGGGACTGTTGGGCGGCGATCCGGTCATCGACCGCGTGCGCGCCGACTCGCCGGCCGAGCGCGCGGGACTCAAGGCCCAGGATGTGATCGCCAGGATCGACGACCGCGACATCCGGCGGCAGGCCGAGGTGAAGCACGCGCTGGGCGGCAAGTACGCCGGCGAGATTGTGGGCGTCACCGTCCGCCGCGGCGACGAGACGATCGATGCGAACATTACGCTCGTCGACAAGCTGGTCGCTTACGAGTCTGGATTCCTGGGCATCCTGCCGGTGCGCGAGCCGATCGAAGAAGCCCACGGCTTGCAAGCCGTGGGCTTGGGAGGCGTCGGCGTGCGCTACATCTACCCCGACAGCCCCGCGGCGAAGGCGGGCCTCCTGGAGCGCGATCGCATCGTGAAGTTCGCAGACAAGCCCGTCACTGGCGCCGCGGAGCTCGCCGATCTCGTCAGCCGCACACGGCCCGGCGAGAAGTCGCCGCTCACGTTTCGCCGCGGCGAAGACGAACGCACGGTGGAGGTCGAACTGGCCGCGGTGCCGAACCTCGTCCCCGCGGAGATGCTCTCCGCCACGATCCCACCGCCCGAGAAGGCGCCCGAGGCGCTCAAGACCGGCCATCACACCGTCGAGCTGGCCGATCACATGCGCAGCTACTGGGCCTGCGTGCCCGATCAGTACAACCCCGCCTACCGCTACGGCCTGATGGTGTTCCTGCACCCTAAGAACGACACCATGGAAGCCGACATGCTCGATGTGTGGAAAACGGTCTGCGAGCAGCGCGGCATGATCCTCATCGCGCCCCGCGCCGCCGACATCGTCGCCGGCTGGACGCCCAACGACGCCGAATTCGTCAAAGACGCCACCGACGACGTGCTGAAGAAATATAGCGTCGATCCGGAGCGGATCGTCGTCCACGGCTACGCCGACGGCGGCGAGTTCGCCTTTGGCGTCGCCTTCAAGCACCGCGAAACGTACCGCGGCGTGCTGGCGGCCTCGGCCCCCGTGCGCGAGCGGCCCGAAGAGAACCACCCGGAATTCCGCCTGCAATTCTACCTGGCCACCGGCGACAAGGATCCCCAGCGGCAGACCATCCAGACCTCGGCCAACGGTTTGCGGTCGCTGAAGTACCCCGTGGTCCTGTCCGTGATCCCCGACTGGGACCACAAGTACCCGCCGCTGGACGCGATTGCCGAGATGGCCCGCTGGGCCGACAGCCTCGACCGCATCTGACCCGCGCATCCGCCGCAATGCCTGCCTTGTTGCCGCAAGAAGGCACAGAAGTCGCAAAAGCAGGCCATGCGCCGGCCGGCCGCTCCCAATGCGGGACTTTTGCGCCTTCTGCGCCTTCTTGCGGCAAACCCTGCTACGGGCTGATCGCCCGCCCCATGCCGAAGTCGTAGGGAATCCGGATCAGGTCATCGACGATGCGGTCGAAGATGCGGCGGAAGTACCACGGGAAGTCGGGATTGAGATAGATGATGTCGCCCGGCTGTACGTAGACGTTCTCACGCTGGTCGTAGCGGGCGGCGATCAGATCGACGGTGATCAAAAGCGGCCGGCCGTCGAGTGTCTGCCGGTGCACGGTCACCGTCGTGGGCGAAGTGATGGGATCGATGTAGCCCGCCATTGCCACCGCCGTCACCACATCGATGTCGCGGTTCGGAGGCAGCAGGAACCCGCCGCCGACCTCGCGGTCCTGGTCGCGCACGCTGAAGCGGACGAAGTTCGCGCTGCTCAAGGGGCCCACGACATAAAACACCTCGTCGACCCGACGCGGCACGACGACCACGTCTCCCGGGGCGAGCGTCACATCTTCCGGCAGTGCGACGGGCCGCTCGATCACTCCCTCCGCCGTGTAGATTCGCGGGGACGGTCCCCGCAGCGGAATCTCGAGCACCATCTTATTGCAGGCTTCGTCCATTCCTGTTTCAACGAGGGCGACGGCCTGCTCAACCTCGGCCGGAGCCGCCTCTCCCGACTGTGGATCGTACTCGGGCGCGAGCTTCTCCTTGAGGCCCGGCGGCTCCGGCAGCCCGGGCACATCCGGCAGTGGTGGCGGCGGCAGCGCCGGCAGCAGCCGCCGATATTCGGCGTCGTCCGGGATGCGGCGGTGCACTTCGATCACGTCGCCGGCATCGAGCGCCAGTCCCCCCGCAGCCGCCAGCGCGTGGCCGACGTCGTTCTCCCCCCGGGCCAGCGGATACACGCCAGGATGGTTCACCAACCCCAGCACCACCACGTTCACCGCGGCCCGCTGGGCGACAATGAGGCTCACTTTCGGGTCCACGAAGATCCCGTCGGCGTAGGCGGCGTTGATGGCATCGCGGGCCGCCGGCAGCGTCAGGCCGCCGATCTTTACGGCCCCGATGAGCGGCAACTGCACCTCGCCGTTGCCGAGCACCTGCACGCGCAGCGGCCGCAGTTCCGCACCCCGGAACAGGTCGGGCACAGTCACTTCGAGGACGTCGCCGCTCGACACCAAATAGCCTTCGGGCGCGTCCACCGTGAGGTCGGCATAGTTGAGCCGCGGCGCCGCAGACCGGCACGGCATGTGGTATTCTTCGGGAAGATCGCGCGCGGGAATTCCGTGGTGATGCAGCGGAGCCCAGCAGCCGGTGCCGGCGCAGAGGGCAAAGATCGCCAGGCCGGTCAATCGCCGGGAGCGGGGAAGAATCGTCACCGCGGCAGCCTCCGTTCCACCGGTCACAATGGACATGCGGACCGGCCGCTCTCTCGACAGCAACCGCGCGGGCGGACGCTTTGCGCGACAGGCCGGTCCTACCAATCGGATCGGCTGTTTCAACCGTCGCGCTCCGCACGATGGGCGCACGCGGATTTAGCTTCGCAGCTTGCCCGGATCCCCACGCCCATCCTGGAGCGGGAATGGATACATGCGTTCATATGGACAGGCCCCATCGTTCCCAGCGAGGGGGACGGAACGCAAGTGTGCGGTGCGGCGATTCATGACGGTGCCGGCGACGTGCGACATTGTCACAGCTCGACTATGCTGGAGCCGCGATCGTGAAGCGCTGCCCACCCGCTCCACCGCGGCTGGCCCGTGAACTCAATCGCGTCGACAGTGAAATTGAGCGTCTCAGCGCAGAGGAAACCTCGCCATGACCTGTGTCCGCCCGATGTGCCTGCTCACTTTGCTCGTTGCTCCCGCTGTTCTCGCGGCTGGTGACGGCCAGCAGACGATCGTCGACATTGGCTCCCGCCGAGAGCTGTTCGTGGACGACCTGCTGATCGACAGGCTCTCCGGCGATGTGGAGCGGCGGCTGCATCACCCGACGCCGCAGGACGTGGCGCTGAACTTCGACGCCCCCTGGGAGGGCAGCGGCAGCAACTATGTGACCGTCTTCCGCGACGGCGACCTGTACCGGATGTACTACCGCGGAGCCCAGCTCTCGGTCGAAGACGGCAAGCTGGTCCAGCCGCACGCGCAGGTCACCTGCTACGCCGAGAGCCGCGACGGGATCGAGTGGACCCGGCCCAACCTGGGGCTGTTCGAGTGGGAAGGATCGAAGCAGAACAACATCGTCTGGACCGAAGGGCGGGCCACTCATAACTTCACGCCCTTCAAGGACACTCGCCCTGGGGTCCCGGATGATGAGCGGTACAAGGCCCTGGCCTATGCTCCGCAGGGAGGCCGGGCGCTGGCGGCGTTTGCCTCGCCGGATGGCCTGCGCTGGCGGCTGCTTCACGAACAGCCGGTGCTGACGCACGGAGTGTTCGACTCACAGAACCTCGCCTTTTGGGACGATGAGCGCGGCGAGTACCGGGCCTACTTCCGGGACTTCCGCGAGGGGCGACGCGACATTCGCACGGCCACCTCACGAGATTTCCGCACCTGGAGCGAAGCCGAGTGGCTGGAGTACCCCGGCTCCGAGCCGCAGCAGCTCTACACGAACCAGATCGAGCCGTACGACCGGGCACCGCACCTGTTCATCGGACTGCCGACGCGGTACCTCGACCGCGGCTGGTCGGAGTCGATGAGGGCACTTCCCGAGCGGGAGCACCGCGAGCGGCGCGCCGGTGCCAACCGCCGCTATGGGACGGCTCTGACGGACACGCTGCTGATGACGAGCCGCGACGGACGGACCTTCCACCGCTGGAGTGAAGCCTTCATCAGCCCCGGTCCTCAGCGCCCGGGGACCTGGAACTACGGCCATCTCTACACGGCGTGGCACGTGATCGAGACGCCGTCACGGCTGACTGGAGCGCCGCCGGAGCTGTCGCTGTTCGCGACGGAGAGCGCCTGGACGGGGACGGACTCGCTGCTGCGGCGCTACACGCTGCGGCTCGACGGCTTCGTCTCGGTCCACGCTTCCGGCAGAGGCGGCGAACTGCTCACCCGGCCATTGCGATTCGGGGGCGATCGCCTGGAGATCAACTTCGCCACATCGGCGGCCGGCTCCGTGAGGGTCGAGATTCAGGACGTCGACGGCAAACCGATTCCCGGCTTCACGCTGGACGATTGTCCGCCGCACTTCGGGGACGAACCTGCGCGAACCGTCGTCTGGAAGGACAACAGCGACGTCGGCCGTCTTGCCGGTCGGCCCGTGCGGCTGCGGTTCACGATGAACGAGGCGGACCTGTACTCACTGCGGTTTCACAGTGACGAGCCGGCTGGGGATGAGTGATGAGCGGACGTGAGTCGGACAATGTCGCGTTATAGCATTCTGCGTGAGATTCAAAGCCTTGATCCGCAGCGGGATCATCAGCGGGCCGTCGCGGCTCATGCGCCGGCTGGTCCCGGCGTGCCTGAGATGGCGCGGACGCGTGGTGCACTGGCTTCCCGCGAGGCGTCGCCCGCGGCTGCGAACGGAGATGACGCACCGCAGCTACCGCGACGGCTATGCCATCGAGCGGCTGAGCCCGCCGTCGGCACCGGTGGCGCCGCCTCCCGCATAGACGGAGCAGCGACTCCCCCCGCGAGATCAACGAAGAGCCCGTGTGGCCGTTACCTGCGCAGTCGAGCCCGTACACACCAACCCGACGCGCAAGCGAGGCGCCTGCAATCGGTTGCTCCCGACTCTGCCTCGCTTGCGCGTCGGGTTAGTGTCTACCTTGAGCTGAATGAGCGACCCTGCCGTTACAGTTCTGTTACCAGCGCCCGCTGCAGATCGGAAGAGC
>JAHWKJ010000553.1 GCA_019347905.1 Planctomycetota bacterium | reverse complement strand
ACAACATACCCCGGGTCCGCGAGATTTACATCGGGACGCAGCACGTGCTCCGGCTCGGGGCGACTCCCAGTGGACACTGGTACGAGTCACAAGTGGCGGTAGCAACCCCACGGAAGCGGCACCAACACCGTGCGCCCGCGATTTCGGGGACACCCCGATGCAGCCGCTCAGGCGATCCGTTATTGTGACGGGCATTCCTGCCCGGAAATGTTTCAGGATGCGCTTGGCGCTTGCGCGCCGCTTGCAGCCATCTCGATGCTCCTTCACCCGGATCGAATCCATGGCTACTGAACTCAAGTCCCGAACGAACAACGGCCGGCGGACCGCCACAGTCTTAGTCGTCGACGATCACCCCATCGTCCGTCAGGGCCTGCGAATGCTGATCGCCAGCGAAGAAGATCTCGACGTCTGCGGAGAAGCCGGCAGCGTCGACGACGCGATCCGCAGCTATCACGATCTGAAGCCCGATCTGGTTGTGGCCGATATCTCGCTGTCCGACGGCAGCGGCGTCGAACTGGTGAAGGAATTGACCGCCTGCGATCCCAGCGCGAAGATCCTCGTGGCGTCGATGCACGACGAGACGCTGTTCGCCGAACGCGTGCTGCGGGCCGGGGCCAAAGGGTATATCAACAAGGACGAAGCGACCGAGCGGCTGGTCCACGCGATTCGCCAGGTGCTGGAGGGGCGGGTGTACCTCAGCGATCGCATGACCGAACGCATCCTTTGCCGGGCCGTGGGCGGAGAGCACGAGACGAGACAGGCGCCCGTCGAGGCTCTTTCGGACCGCGAGCTGGAAGTCTTCGAGCAGATCGGCCGCGGCGTGACGACGCGTCAAATCGCCGACAAGCTGCACCTGAGCCCCAAAACGGTCGAGACCTACCGCGAGAACATCAAGACCAAGCTCAACCTGAAGAACGCAACCGAGCTGACTCGCCATGCGGTGCAGTGGGTGCTCGAGAATACCTGAGCCGGGCCGCTCGATCGAGTCGATCATCCCGTTCGAGGGTTTTGACGCCGTGGCAGCACTTGCTCCCGAAATCCTGCACGAGCAGCTCGAACTCGCCGAGCAACTGTGGAGCGGAAGGGAGACGATGCTCGAACCGGCCGACCTTCCCGGTCGCTTTGGCCGCGTGATTCATGCGCTGGAGCGCGTGGTGGCCGCCGTCGGTTGCGAGGCCGTCGTCGCCGGTGGGTGGGCCCTGTGGAGACACGGCTATCTGGGGCGGGTGACGCGCGATGTGGACCTCGCGTTGCCGGCGGCTTCCATCGATGACTTCTTGCGTGTCGCCGCGGTCACTGGCTTCCAGCCGCTCGATGTGCCGGAAGGCCGATGGCCGAAGGTCCTGCACACCGAGACGCATGTGGAAGTCGATGTTCTGCCGGAAAGCGGACGACCCGGCATGGCCGATCGACCCGCGCCGACGACCATACCGTCGCCAGCTCGCCTCGGCGGCGTACGCGGCGCCATTCGCTACATCTCACTCGCGGGTCTCGTCGAATTGAAGCTCGCGGCCGGTCGCAGCCGCGATCTGGCAGACATCGTCGAATTGCTGCGTGTCAATCCGGAGGAGACGGCGAACTTGCGCGCCCACGCGGCGGCGGTCCATCCCGATTACGCCGCGGCCTTCGATCGTCTGACGGATGAAGCCCGCCGCCAGGTCGACCACTGAAACCCGGTGATGCGATGGCACGGTGCGAGCAAGGCTACCTCTGCGAAGTCTGCGGCGAAGAGGTGGTGGACATCACGCAAAGCGATCTCTACCTGCGCTTCGTGACGGGCCAGCTCGACGCGCGGGCCTTGTTGGCCTCACCGGAGCGGCACATCCGCTGCAATCCCGCCCTGGCCCAGTTCATCGTCGACCCCGCCTTCGAGCCGGTGTGCGCGGAAGGCGACTTCGACAAGCGGCAGTTCGACCCGCAGGATGTCCAGCGGCAGGAGAGCCTCATCACCCGCGGATGGCAGCGGCTCCAGGAAGTGCGGGCGCTGGGGCTGCCCATCGCGGAATACCCGCTGCCGGAAGTCCGCCGGGACGGCTAGCTAAATCACCGACAGTGGGAGCGGTCGAAAGGGTCGAAGGTCGAAAAGGCGAAAAGGTCGGAGGTGCAGTGTGCGAGGCTGGCCGGCGCGGGCAGTTTTTCCGGCCCTTTCGACCTTCGACCCTTTCGACTTTCGACCCCTTGCCCTACGGCCCGTTAGGCCCCGACTCCTCATCGCGGATGCGGCTCTGGGTCCGGTTCCAGTAGGTGATGCCCAGGATGAGGACGATCACATAGGGAATCGACACAACCCACTTGTAGGGCGACGGCAGCCAAAAAACTGCGGCAATGAACGCCGCGACGAAGACCCAGCAGGCGATCGACGCCTTCACCACCATGGACCGCTCCCGCGGGCCGCGCGTGTTCCTGATGCTCAGCCACGTGCCCACAATTCCGCCGGCCAGCCCCAGCACGCCACCGATCGCCGGTCCCAACCAGGGACCTATCTCGCTCCAGTTCATGGCCCGCCCTCCCCCGGTTGCCGTAGAGCAAGCGTCTCGCTTGCTCGTTTCGCCACAGATCGACGATCAACCAGCAACGTGCACACAAGCGAGACGCTTGTGCTACGCTGGTGAATATGAAGCTGCGGGCATTCTACATCAACCGCTGGCGATTTCATCCAGCGGATACACCGGCCGCCGCACGTGTTGCCACGGGAACCTCGCCAGGTCACTCGTGCACGGGCCCGGCGTGCTGACGGTAAAGCTGGCGGCGGCGATCCGCTCGTACGCGCGGCGGTGAGCCACGGCGGCCTTCACGCCGATAACCGACAGACTCTCCGGAACCAGCCCCTGGCTGCGGAGCTGCCCAAGGTCGAACGGCGGCGTCTTGCGGCTGGTGAGCAGGATCGACACCGCGGAATGCCCATCGCTCGAGACCCACCGCACGACCGCACAATCTCCCATCTCGATGTGCACGCCGCTCATCGACGCCAGGTGACTGTGCCGGTCCTCCAGATCGAACCGGCCGTCGCTGACCGAGACGAGTTCCACGTCCAGCTCCAGCGGCCCCTCCGCCAGCCGGCTGCCGCGGTCGCCGATGCTCAGCGTCACGCGATCGCCCGGCCGCCTGGTCCGCAGCACCGCCACGGCCGCCGCGTCATTGATCACCACCGCTGAGTTCCCGATCCCCTCGCGCACCAGTGCCCGCAGCACGCTGGTGCCGTCGCCGGGAGCGCCGCCGCCCACGTTGTCCGACGGCTCCACAATCAGAATCGGTCCTTCGCCGCGCCCCGCACGGCGTTTGATTTCCGGCAGCACGTCCGCGAGCGGTGGATCGACGCGGTTGCCCGTTTCCCGGTTGGCGACCGTCCACTCGCACAGCCGCAACAGCTCCGAACGGACGCGCTCGGCGTCGCCGAACGTGACGGCCGAAAAGCTGACGCCCGTGGCGCGCGTATCGGCGAACGAGAACCCGGCCAGCACGTTGACGGCGGCCACGTCGCCATCGGCTGCTTCGATCTCGCGGGCCATCGCCTCCAGCGTGCGCATCGGATCGTCGTCGGTCCCCGTCCCCGTTGGCGGCCACATTACCGGCGGCTGCGCCCACACGCACCGCGGACGCCTGCCGGTGGAGAGAATGCGGTCCAGCAGTCGCGCCGCATCGACTGCGACGGATCGCGAATCGGTGTGCGGATTGCGGCGATAGGCGATCACCCCGTCCGTCTTTTCGATTGTCGCCTGCGAGATGTTGCCGTGCAGATCGAGTACGCCACAGATCGGCACGTCGCCGCCGCCCGGCAGCCGCCGGATACGGCCGATAAGCTCGCCCTCAACGTCCCGGACGGAAACGCTCGCCATCGCCCCGTGCAGCACCAGAAAGATCCCATCGAGGCTCCGCGGCCGCTCTCGCTCGAACGCATCGCGAAATGCGCTCCAGAACTCCTGGAGCACGGCGTCCTCGACCGTGCCGCTGGGCGTCGCCCGCAGATCGATGACGGGCACCAGCTCCCAGCCGCACTCGTCGGCGACCGAAATCGCCCCGTCCAGCGGCGACCCATCGCCGCGGGCCGCGAGCAATTCGTCGCCGCGTCGAACGGCAAACGCCTGGAGCGGCGTGTTTTCATCGAGAAACGTATGCGTTTCGTGAAACAGCCCCGCCAGCAGCACGCGCTTTCTTCGTCCGGACATGGTTGGAGCTTCCCTTTCGAGCCGATCGGCAACCGAGTGTCACGGGGTCAGACCCCTTTGCGGATCACCCGCTCTCCCACGGCGGAGACGGCACCTCCGCAAAGGGGTCTGACC
>JAHWKJ010000059.1 GCA_019347905.1 Planctomycetota bacterium | reverse complement strand
CGGGCGGTGCCGCTGCGGCTGCGGCGATCAATCCCCAGGGATAGCTCTCGACGCGTACAGCCTCGCAGGTCGCCGCCAGGTCTCGGTCCGCGAACAGATCCAGTGCTGTCACACTCCAGCCCGAGCGCACGGCCGACTGAGCCGCGGCGCGGGCGCTGGCACCCGCGATCAGCAGCGAACGCGTCACGGCCGCATGTCCCCGAGCCTTCCCAACTCCCGTTGCAGGGAATCCGCGAGCGCCTGCGCCGCGTCCTTTGTGCCGGCATCCACGGCGAGGACGCGGATTTGCTCGTCGTCTCCCAGCGGCTCCGCGTGCGCCAGTTGCCGCTCCAGCACGTCGCGGTCCGCTTCGGAGGCGTCGCCGCCGCGGTGGCTGCGTTCGGCGACCCGCGCCCGCAGGACATCCGGCTCGGCCCGGAAGTCGGCAATGAAGAACGGCACACCGAGGCGGTCGGCAAGCCGCCGAAAGCCGTCGCGGCGGCTGCGCTCCAGAAACGTCGCGTCTACAACGACAGGCACACCGGCGTGCAGAAGTGCCTCCGCAAGCTCCCCAAGCTTCCGGGAAGTCTGTTCGGTGACCTCAGCCGTATAGATTCCAGTGCCGGCCCCCGATGCGCTCGACTCCAGCGGCGCGAGGCCGCACAGCCGCTTGCGTTCGACATCGGATCGCACGCGGATCGCACCGAGATCTTCGACGACGCGCTGCGTGCCGGTGGTCTTGCCGCTGCCCGACGCGCCGTGCGTCAGCAAGAGAAAGCGTTGCCGCGGTTCGAGCGAGCGTTTGGCCAGAGCCAGGTAGCTGTCCAGCTCCCACCGCAGTTCGTCCGCTTGAGTCTGACTGTCGCCGCCGCTTTCGCCCTCTTCCGTCTGTTCGATCCGCAGTGCAGCGACCTTCGCCCGCACCATGGCGCGATAGGACCGGTAAAACGGAAGCACCGCGATGGCATCGTAATCGCCGCTGGCCGTCAGCCAGCCGTCCAGAAGACGATTGGCGAAGTCGGGCCGTCCACGGTCTTCCAGATCCATTACCGCAAAGGCGACCTCGCTGGCCACGTCGATCCAGCGGAGGGCGGCGTTGAATTCGATGCAGTCGAAGATCACCACGTCGTCGCCGTCGAGGATCATGTTGCCCAGGTGCATGTCGCCGTGGCACTCGCGGATCCAACCCTCGCGCTTGCGCTTGGCAAAGGTCTCGCGGAGCCGGTCGAAATCGCCGCGACTCAACTCTCGAAGCTCGTGCAGCCGCCCGCGCAGGGCCGCCAATGCCGGCACGTGCTCCGCGATCCGCAGCACATGGCGGAAGTTCTCCTCGACCGGCGACCATACGCCGGCCGGCGCGCCGAACGGGGTCTCCGCGGCGGCCACGTCGATTCGAGCGTGGAACGCCGCGATCTCGGCCGCCAGATGGTCGATATGCCGGAGCTGCAATTCGCCGCGCTGGAGCACGCGGGCCAGCAGCATCTCCTGCGGAAACTCCCGCATCCGCACGGCGAACTCGATCGGCTCGCCGTCGCCGAAGGGCTGCGGATCATCTGGCGTCCCCGAGATCGGTACAACGCCGAGATACAACTCTGGCGCGAGCCGCCGGTTCAGCCGCAGTTCCTCGCGGCAGAAGAATTCGCGGCGCTGGAGCGTGGTGAAGTCGACGAAGCCCAGATCGACGGGCTTCTTGATTTTCCACGCCTCGCCGCCGGCCAGCAGCACCCAGGAGATGTGCGTCTCGATGACCTGAGCGGAACCAAGGACGCGCTGGAGCGATGCGACGAGCGGGGTTTGAGTTTGTAGCATCGCCGGCCGCCATCGAGACACGTTCAGGGAGTGTCGGACCCGCCGCCTTCCTGGTGGCGACACCATTCCAGCACATCCGCGAGCGTAAGTCCGCGGAAGTGCTGATCGCGCCACTGCTGGTAGTCGAACGGCTCCCTCGTGATTAGCGAGAGAAAACGGAGAGCCTGAACTGGACCAAGCTCCTCTTCGAGCACGCCCACGCCTCTTTCGAGCAAAGTCGCATCGCAGGATTGTTCTGTCATTGGGGGAGTACCTTCAGTCTCGTTGCACCGCCTTCAGCGGTTACTGCGCTCACACGAACTTCGTCAGTCCCGGCACGGCCACGGCCGGCGTGGGCAGCGGGCCCCATTCGTACTTCGGCGGCGAGAGGTCTTCCTCAGAGGAGAGCGCCTGCTCCCACGCGATCTGCTTGCCGGTGTACGTCGCCATGCGGCCCATGATCGCCAGCAGCGTGCTGTAGGCCATGTACTCGCCGTTGTTGATCGGGCGGCCGCTCTTGATCGAGGCGAACAGCTCGTCGTGCTCGACCTGGTACATGTTCTTGTGCTCGCCGCGGTAGCGCCACGTTTCGCCGCCGGCGTCGATGACGTGCCGCCGCTCGCTGACTTCGGCCGTGCCCTTCTCGCCCGCGACCTTGGCGGTCATCTCGTTGTAGCAGCCGGCCTGCTGGCGGGTGTTGCTGTAGAGCTTTGTGCCGTCCGCGAACTCGTACACGACCGAGTGATGGTCGTAGATATTGCCGTACTCCGGACCGGTGCGCTGCTGGCGGCCGCCGATGCCCACGGCCTTCACCGGATATTCGCCTTTCAGCCACGCGCAGACGTCGAGGTAGTGCACGTGCTGCTCGACGTTGAAGTCGCCGGACAGCCACGTGAAGTAGTACCAGTTCCGCATCTGCCAGTGCATGTCGGTCCATTCGGGCTCTCTGGGAAACATCCAGATCGTGCCGCGATAGTCGTTGGCTTCCAGGCTGCGGATCTCTCCCAGCGCCCCGTCGTGAATGCGGCCCACGCACTCCTGGAAACCCTTGTCGTACCGCAGGCACAGGCCCGAAACGACCGACAGCCGCTTCTCGTCGGCTAGGCGGCAGCTCTCGAGCACGCTGCGCACGCCGGGGGCATCGACCGCCACCGGCTTCTCCGCGAACACGTGCTTACCAGCCTCGATCGCCGCCTTGAGGTGCACGGGGCGGAAGTGCGGCGGCGCGGTGAGCAGCACGACATCGCAGGCCTCGATCACGTGCCGATAGGCGTCGAAGCCGACGAACCGCCGCTCCGGCGTCACGTCCACGCGGGCAGCGACGTTCTGCTGCTCACCGATGATCGCGAGGCTCTTCTCGAGCCGATCCTCGAACGCATCGCCCATTGCCCACAGCCGCGTGTGCGGGTCGGCCTCCAGCGCCTGCACAGCCGCCTTGGATCCGCGGCCGCCACAGCCGATGAGGCCCACCCGCAGCGTCTCATTGCCTGCCGACCAGGCTCCGGCCGAAAGCGGCAAGAGTCCGGTGGCCGCGGCAGCCAGCGTGCTGTCTCGAAGGAACTGCCGACGCGAGGTCGCCGCGCGCGTGGGGGAATCTGAGGGATTCATGGCCGCTCCTGTCGTTGCTGGTTCTGTGGCCATCTGATGCTGAAATGGATCGTAGATCTGCCGCCCGGCAGCATATCACACCCCCAGTGCATACCCAATGAATGCGGACGGTGCCGGCGGACGTGGCTGGCGCAGGGAAAGCCAGAACAGGCATCGAGCGCAGGGCGATACCGCGCACGTCCGACACCGTCAGGCCGCACGCGGCGCGATTCCCCAGTCGCTTATATCTCGACAGCGAGAATGAACTGGGGCATCGCGTGAGACGAAGCCGCGACGCAAGTCGCTGGACGTCGCAGCAGCAACCAGAACCCTACTGGCTTTCCCTGAGTGTCACTGCTGGCTTGACCACCAGCCAAGGTGCGCCGTCGACACGCTCGTGTCAATGCCGGCGGATGCGTTCCCAGATCAACAGCGAGACCAGCAGCAACCGCGCGGCGGGGTCGGTTTCGACCTGTTGCCACTCTTCGATTCGCTGTTCAACGTCGTCGATTAACGACAGGACGTCGTTACGGTTGAAGGACGCAGCGAGGTCGTAGTCGGCCCGATGCCGAAGTTGCTGGGCGAGGCCCAGTGTCTCGGCAAGATTCTGGACTTGCGCCGGGATGCTCATCCCGGCGAAATAACGGCCGATTGTCGCCGGCAGCGTGCCGCCGCTGAACGACTTGCATGCCAATGCGACATCGGCGTGGGAGAATGCGCGACTCAGCAATTGTCGCAATGGCGTCCGGTCACCGGACGAGCCGACCAGGAAGCGTGAGGCTCGATCGATGAGGAAATGAAACAGGGCGTAATATGCCGTCGAGACCGCACGACGTAGATTGCCTTGCTGCGGCCGGCGGCGGTCGCGTTTCGCGAGATGCCTCGCCTGCTCGAGCAACTGTTCGTGCAGAGTCATGCTTCGTCAGTCGCCATCTCCGCAAGTTCGGCGTGCGTTGCCAGCCGCGTATAGGGAAAGAGGTCGATTCCGGCGGCGAGCAAAGCGTCGTGGACGGCGCGCTGGATCGGCGTGCGGGTGCCCTTCAGATCGTCCGGGCCGGTGTCGTCGTCGAGGATCATCCAGACCTCCAGTGCGTCGTCGCCCAGGGAATCGACGATCCGCTCCCAGCGGATCTCGTCCACCTTGGGCCGGGGTGGGAGCTGGAGATTGCGCAGGTTGAGGATGCGGTTCAGCGTTTCGTCGTCGGGTGTCATGGCAGCCGCCATTGGTTCACCTGCGATATGGGGTGAGCCGCGGTCAGGAAATGGAACAGGAGCCAACGGAGTGAACGGAGAAAGCAGGTCTCTCTCCGTTGCCTCTGTTGGCTCCTGTTATTGTCTTCTGCTCAGGCGAGGCACGGCCACCGCCTGTTGGTGGGCGGAGCCCACCCTACGCGAACAGGCCGCTGACGGACTGGGCCTTCACCAGTTCGCGGGGCTGGTTGAGGTGGTTGTAGACGATCGTTTCGGGGTCGATGCCGAAGGAGTGGTAGATCGTCGCCAACAGCTCGCCCGGGTGGACGGGCTTTTTGAGCGGGGCGGAGGCGGTCTTGTCGCTCTGGCCGTAGACGTGGCCGCGGCCGATGCCGGCGCCGGCGACGAGAGCGGTGTAGCAGTAGGGCCAGTGGTCGCGGCCGTCGGCGCTGTTACCGTTGCCGGAGGTGCTCACGCCGCGCTGCGGGCTGCGGCCGAATTCGCCCACCGCCACGACCAGCGTTTCGTCCAGGAGGCCTCGCTCGTCGAGATCCTGCAGGAGGCCGGAGAGGCCGGCGTCGAGCATGGGAGCGGACTGCGTCTTCATCCGCTTGGTCAAGTCGACGTGGTGGTCCCACGAGTGGTTGTCGCTGTTGGCAACCTTGGGCCACACGACTTCGACCACACGGGTGCCGGCTTCGACCAGGCGGCGGGCCAGGAGGCACGACTGGCCGAACGTGTTGCGGCCGTAGAGGTCGCGGGTCCTGGCCGATTCGCGCGAGAGGTCGAACGCCTCGCGGGCCTTGCCGGAGACGATCAGCTCCAGCGCCCGGTCGTAGTAGCTGTCGAGGTTGTGGCTGGCGACGGCCTTGTCGAGTTGCTTGAGGCCGTCGTTGATCGCGTCGCGCAGGCGGGCGCGGCGCTCCAGGCGCACGGCGAAGACCTCTTTGGGCAACGTGAGGTCGTCGACCTTCACCTTGTCCATCTTGGTCATGTCCATGTCGTCGCCGGGTGGGAAGAGCGTGTAGGGGTCGTACGCCTTCCCGAGGAAGCCCGCGGTGCCGCCCTTGCCCACCACGTTCGATTCCTGCAGCGGCCGCGGCAGCATCACGAAGGGCAGCATGGGCACGTCGACGGGCCGCAGGCGGATAATCTGCGAGCCGTAGTTGGGGAAGTCCTTGGGGCTGGGCGGCTCGAGCTGACCAGAGGGGCTGACCTTGTCGGTCGTGTAGCCGGTCATCATCTGGTAGATGGCGGCCGTGTGGTTGAACAGCCCGTTGGGCGTGTAGCTCATCGAGCGGATGAGCGTGGCCTTGTCGATCACTTGCGCGAGCTTCGGCAGGTTCTCGGTGAACCGGACGCCCGGCAGCTTGGTGTCGATGTTGGTGAAGGCGCTTTTGACCTTCTCGGGCACGTTCTCTTTGGGGTCCCACAGGTCGAGATGGCTGGGACCGCCCTGCAGGTAGCACATGATGATGCTGCGGGCCTTCCCCCAGCCGGCGCCGCCGCCGACACCGGCTTCTTTGGCGTGGGCCTGAAGCTGGAGCATCGAGCCGAGCGAGAGGCCGAGCACGCCCGAACCTCCGGCGCGGAGCACATCGCGTCGGGTGACGCCGAGGGACTTATCGCAGAGGTCTTTGCCGGGACGGCCGGGGAGGATGAACATGGGCTGGCTCCTGAATGCTCTTTCGGCGATGAGCGTTTGATTTCAGTCGGGCTGGGCAATTCCGAGATCGCGACAGATTTTGCGAACGAGGAATTCGTTGATTTCGCGCTTCCGCGGGATCGATGTGGTCTGGTTGTTGTTTGGGTTGTAGTAGATGCTGTGCTTGCCTCCCTCGCGAAGCCGAGAACAGCCGTGCGAGCGGAGGTGCCGCAGCAGATCCTTTCGCTTCATAGACCAGCGGCCACGAATGGCTCTTTCGTGACGGTGCGGCCGGCGAGCGACTTCTCCGCCAGCTCGCGATTGGCTTCCAAGACCATGGCAACGGCTTCCTGAAGGTTCTCGCGCGCCTCTTCGAGAGTATCACCCTGGGTGTTGGCTCCGGGCAACTCCTCGACGAAGGCCACATAGCCCTCAGGAACTTCAAGATACACGGCCGTTAGCTGCATGGCGCCGATTACACGCTCGCGACGAATAAAAGTCAATCGATGAGTTCGGGGGCGTTGAAGGAACTGGGATACTCTCGGGGTTCGCGCGGCCCGTTGGGCCGCGGCTAAACGGGGTTTAGTGGTTGAACAGAAAGGCCGGGGTGTTGATCAAAGCCCACGCCAGATCCTGGGCGGCGGTCAGGCGGCGGGTGTTCAGTTGCTGCTGGCTGATCTCGACGTCCTGCCGCAGGCGGACCACGTAGGGGTCGTCCGCGAGGGGCTTGGAGGCGGTCTCGACGGCCGTACGCAGGGCGACGAGCTGCGGGTCTTCCGGCAGCGGCTTTTTCGCTTCGGCGACGGCGCCAGAGCGCCTCTTCCATTCGGCGTCGCTCTGCTGGTAGAAGTCCAGCAGCTTCGCCTTCTGCTCGTCGGAGCGCTGGGCGGCTTCGACCACGAGGATCTCTTTCAGGTCGGCGGGGATCCCGAACGAGAGCGGCTTGGGGTCGGTGGTGATCGAGAGGCGGAACTTGCCCAGCGAGTGCTTGCCGTCGGAATACTGCTGGTCCAGCTTGAACGTGAGGACGGTGCCCGCGTCGTGCGGGACTTCTTCGGGCGTTTTCAGCTCGAACACGGCGACGTGGTCTTTGCCGGTCTCGGGCACGCTGGCCCAGCCGTTGCCGGTGCCTCCGCGCTTGCCGTCGATGGCGGTGGCCACGTCATAGCCCTGCTGGCTGAAATCGGCCTTGGCGTTTCCCAAGCCAACTTTCACGGCGTCTTTCGGCTTCTTCTTCGAGGCCGCCTCCAGCTCGAACTCGGTGAGCACGAAGTTGCCGTTCTGGGCGCGGCCGGCGCCGCGGCCGGGGAGGCGGTCGTCGGCGAGCGCTTCGAGCCGCACGCCGGTGATGCCCTTGAGGTCGGTCTCGGCGACGATGTTGTAGACCGTCTTGCCCTCGGGACCGGAGACGAAGATCGAGCCGTCGGGCTGCTTTTCGAGCTTCGCGCGGCTGACGGAGTCCATCTTCTTCGGGTCGATGACGACCCAGCCGGTGGCACCCGTGCGTTCGACCTCCCACGCAGCGAGCTTCGCGGGCAGCGTGGCCTCGTAGTCGGCCAGTTCCTTCTCGAGTGCGGCGACCTTCTCGGCCTGCATGCGCTTCGCTTCGGCGAGCTTCGGCTCCAGTTCTTTCGCGTAGGCGGCGAGGGCCTGCTTCGCTGCTTCGATGGCGGCGAGCCGCTCCTGTTCGCGCTTCTCGCGCACCGGCTTCCAGTCGGCTTCGGCCTTGTCGCGCTTCGCGACGAGTTTCTGGTGGTCTTCGTCGATCTGCGCCGTTTCTTTGAGCGTGGCGGCGGTTTCCGCCTCGGTCGCGGGACGGTTGAGGATCCGCAGGAACAGCTCGTTGATGAGCGCTTGGTCGTCCTGATGCTGCTGGACAAGCTTCGGCAGGTCGTTCCGCGGGTCGTCGATTGCCTTGGAAACGGTCGGCCCGCTGATGAGCGCCAGCACCGGACCGAGCTGCAGCTCGTCGCTCCGTTCGCATTCGCAGGCGCTTTCGCGCGGCGGACGGCCGAGATTCGTGAGGAAGTTGTCCGTCAGCTCGATCTCGGCATCGGGCAGTTCGGCGGCCCGCGTTCCCGGCGGCACTCCCGGAATCTTCGAAACCGAGCCGACGACCCGGTGGATCGCGTCGTACAGCACTTCGGCCGGCAGGCGGCGGGCGGCGGCGTGCGCGTAATTCAGCGTGTCGTCCTCGTTCCACTGGTTCGTTTCGACCGAAAGCTGGTAGACGCGGCTCTTGGCGATCAGCGTCATCACGTGCCGCACATTGAAGCCGCTGTCGATGAACTCCTGGGTGAGGTATTCGAGCAACTCGGGATTGGTGGCCGGGTTGCCGGCGCGGATGTCGTCGATCGGCTCGATGATGCCGGGTCCGAACAGGTAGCCCCACAATCGGTTGACATAGCTGCGGGCGAAGTACTGGTTGTCGGGCGAGGTGATCCACGCAGCGAGTTTTTCGCGGCGAGGTGCGTCTGCGGGCGCCTGGAACTCGGCCTCGAAGGGAAACTCGGGCGGGGTGATGTCCTTGGTGCGGTCGTGGATGACTTCGCCCTCGGGCTTCTCGTAGACGATCTCGTAGAAGGGCTTGGCCCCTTCGACGGCGGTGCCGCCGATTTTGCGGCCCTTGCTTTCGGGGTCTTCCTTGAGGCCGACGCGGGCGAAGAAGGCGGCGGTTTCGTAGTACTGGTCCTGGGTCCAGCGCTCGAAGGGATGGTCGTGGCACTTGTTGCAGTTGAACCGCACGCCGAGGAACAGGTGCGTCGTGTTCTCCATCGTGTCGAGCGGGTCGCGGAGCACCTTGTAATACGACGCCGCCGGGTTCTCGCGGTTCGATCCCGATGCGGTGAGAATCTTGCGGGCGAACTGGTCGTAGGGGGTATTGGCGGCGACTTCGTCCTTGATCCACTTGCGGAACGCGACCGCACCCTCGCGGCCCAGGAACTTGCCGTTGACCTGCAGAAGGTCGGCCCATTTGTTGGTCCAGTATTCGACATAGGCTTCCGAGCCGACGAGTTTGTAGACCAGCTCGTCGCGCTTGATGCGCGTGTCGCGGCCATCGGCGAGGAAGGCGCGGACTTCGTCGGCCGTGGGCGGCAGTCCGGTGAGATCGAGGTAGACGCGGCGGATGAACTCGGCATCGGTGCACAGGTCCGACGGCAGCACCTTCACGCGCTGCCACTTGGCGATCACCAGGTCGTCGATCTTCCCCCAGCTTGGCGGCTGCTGCCACGTGAAGCCCTCGCGGTCGCCCATCACGGTGAGCGTCGTGGCGCCGTAGGCGCCTTCGTAGCGGGCCAAAAGCGGCGCTTCACCGCGGCGGACGGCCGTGGCGACGCCCTCGCGGTCGACGGTGGCGACCTCGGTGTTGCCGCTGTCGACGAAGGCCTCGCGGGTCACATCGCGGACGAGACCATCTTCGTAGAAGGCCTTGACCTCGATCTGCTGAGTACCGCCGATTTTTTCGACGACCGGGTTGAGCGGCGTGACCTCGACGCGGGCCACGCGCGGGGTCTTGAGGTCGAGCTTCGCACCGCCGGCGATCCAGCCGCGAATGATGTTGTAATACGGATCCTCGCGGGTGATGAGCTGGCTGCCCACGTGCGGGACGGCGCCGGTGGCTTTGAGGAGCATCAGGCTGTCGTCGGGCGAGGCGATGTTGACGCGGCGGGAGGCGAGGTCGTCGGTCAGCGCCCGCACGTCGAAGATCGAGTCGTAGCCGCGCAGCGAGAGTTTGAAGCCGTTCTTGCCGGCGGCCGAGCCGTGGCAGGTGCCGGCGTTGCAGCCCAGCCGCGACAGGACCGGGTTCACGTCGCGGATGAAGTTCGGAGCATGTTCGGCGGCCGGGGCGGGAGTTTGCGCTCCGGCGTTGTTGGCGGCGACAGTTCCGCTGCCGATCGGGGCGGGTGAGAATTCGCGAGTGATGGCGCCGGTGGCCGCGTCGATCAGTCGGATGACGCCATCGCCGCCGGCGGCCGCGACAAGCTGTCCATTCGGATGAAACTTGACCGCATAGACGGCAGCCTGCGGCAGGTCGGTCTTCGCGATCTCCTGCACGCCCAGGCGGTGGAACTCTTCCAGCTTCTTCGCCTCCTCGGCGGAGCGGGACATCACCGTCTTTTCGTTGATCTGCTTGATCTCGTTCGGCAGCGCAGTGTCGAACTCGTAGGAGTAAACGCCGAGCTGTCCCTTGCCGTCGAGGCTGCTGCCGGCGGCGATGCGTTTGCCATCCTTGCTGACAGCGACGCTGAAGATGCGGCCATTGAGGGCCGGCATGATGCGGATGAGGTTGGCGTCGTCGCCGATGACGCGCTTCGTCTCGCGATAGATGCGGTAGACCTTGGCGACGCCGTCGGCCCCGCCGACGACGATTTCATCCCGCTGCGGATGGCGCGTGACGGCCAGCATGCCGCCCTTAAGGGCGCCCGGTGTGATTGACGTGACATTATCGACGAAGCGTTGCGTCTCGACCTCGGTGAGCTTGGCCGTCATGTCGCGGCTGACCGAGACGACGTGCGAGCCGTCGGCGGAGAACACCGTGTCCTGCACGAGATCGCTGTGGGCGCCCTGGAAGAGCACCTGCTCGCCGGTTTCGGCATTGATGGCCCGCACGCTGTTGTCGGAGCTGCCGAACGCGATCAGCTTGCCGTCGGGGGACCAGCTTCCGCCGTAGATCGTGTCGTAGGTGACGGGGACCGAGAGGAGCAGCTTGCGGTCGGCGACGTTCCACACCTGGATTTCGCCGGTGCGGGCCGGGAGGCCGCCGGTGACCAGCAAACGGGCGCCGTCGGGGGAGAAGGCGAGGGACTGGATGCGCTCCGAAAGTCCCACCAGCCGTCCGGTGAGGTTACCGGTCGAGGGATCGACGAGCAGCACTTCATGGAAGCCGGCGACCGCCAGCAGCGATCCGTCGGGCGAGAAGTCGAGGGACGTGATGACCGGCGGCCGCGTGTAGACGGGCGGATGCTCCTGATCGTAGCGCTCTTTCGCGCCGGCGGGCGTGTCGTCCACGGCCCCTTCGGCAATCCACTGGCGAATGAGGTTGATGTCGCGGTCGAGGAGCGGGTCCTTCTCCTTGGGCATTTCGGCCCGGCCGTCGGTGGGGGTGATCAGCTCGACCAGGTAACTCTCGTCCGGCTTGCCGGGCACGATCGCGGGCGTGCCGCTGTCGCCGCCCTTCAGCAGCGAGTCGCGCGCGGTCATCACGTAGGAGCCGCTGTCCTTGGCCGGCTGATGGCAGCCCTGGCAGTTCGCCTGGAAGATGCGGCGAATCTGGTTGTAGAAGCTGACTTTGCCGTCTTCGGTGCCGGCGGCGGCAGCGGCGGGGGCGTCTTCAGCAAGCGCGGGGACGGACAAAACGCACGCGGCGAGAGCAATGCAGAACGAACGCATGACGCGAGGGCTCTCCATGTCGAGAGGCTGTTGCGGGTGGGACGTGAAGTAATCGTCAGCCGTCGCGCGCGGCCCAGCCGGACCAGGCAGCAAACGGCGAAGACTCAGCCACCGGCCGCCATGACCGGGGCTGTTTGAAGGCAGGGTTGGCAGGCGGAAACGGCGTGGTCGGATCGGAGTAGCCGCAATTCAAGTGATGCGCAGACGCCGCCGAAATGTCAAGGGGCCGGGGACTTTTTGAGCCCCGGTCCCACGTCCTGACGACCGGCGGCATCAGCGAATCTGCCCGCAATCCTCATTGCTCGGAACCGCCGCCATTCTCGCTCGAGGGTACGTCCGAGGCCGGGTCGCTGTCCGGGCGCTGCGGCCGTCCGGCACCGCGGTCACCGCCCGAATCGCCGCCGGGGCCACCAGCGTTGCGGTTGCGGATCCGCTCGCGAAGGGCGTCGAACTCTTCCTGGCCGATGAAGCCGTCTCCGTTGGTGTCGTTGCGGTCGAAGTTCTCTTTCATGCGGTCGGGCGCCTCGTCGGGGCTGATCTTGCCGTCGCCGTCAGAATCGAACTGGGCAAGTTCGAAGCGCCGACCGCCACCGCCGCCGCCGGGGCCACCAGGACCGCCCGGTCCGCCGTGTCCCGCAGCGGTGTGTCCTTCCTCGGCCGCATCTCCGGGGCCGCTGGTCGACAGATTACCGCCGGGCATGGGCATCGGGGAGCCGGCAGGAGGGCCGCCCGCGGAATTGTTGCCCGCGAACGTCTCCGCCGCTTCGTCCACAGGCGTCGAGACGCCGAGCACGATCGGATCCTTGGCGTCGGCCGAACTGAGCACGAGGTGCAATTCGTACTCCCTGCCGAGCAGGCTGCCGACCGGGCCCCGCCACTTCAGCACCTGGACCGGCAGCCCGTTGACTTTGTCTCGACGGGCTGAGGGCGAACTGCTGATGAGGTCCTGCGCTCCAGCGAGCGTCAGGCCTTTGGCGTCGGTGCTCTTCGCGGCGGCCGCCTCATCGACCGCCGCCTGCACGTCCTCCATGGTCGTGTTGTAGCCGTGCCTGGCCCGCCATTCGAGGCCCACCACCACGAGCAGGCCCACGATCAACACCCAGACGACGATCCGCTCGATGGGAGATCGCTTCTTGGCAGGATTTGCCGGCGCGGCGCCGGATCGGACGACTTTGGGCTGCGCCTGGGACGGATTCGGTTCGGCGTTCATGGATCGGCCCCTCGAGAGACGTGAAAGGTAGGAAGTGGCGGCACGAATGCACGCACCAGCATGTCAACTTGTGGGGGCGGAAATCAAGTAAGAAATGCATTCGCCGGTGCCCGAGTATGTTATGCTGACTCCGGCCGGACCCGGCTCCACTGGCTGGCCCGCAGGCAAACTATTCGCTCGATCGGGATCCCGCGCACCGTGACGCACGATTTCGCCCGCGAACTCGCTCTCTGGGGGCCGCAGCCGCTGACCGCCCGCGCAGCGTCGCGCGACGCAGCCGAAGCCTACTGCCGCACGCTGGCCCGCATGCATTACGAGAATTTCCCGCTGGTGTCGTGGCTTTTGCCGCGCGGATTACGGCAGCACTTCTACAACATTTACGCGTACTGCCGCTGGTCGGACGATCTGGCCGACGAAGTCGCCGGCTCGGAGGCGTCGCTGGAACTGCTGTCGTGGTGGCGGGGCGAATTGGCGGACTGTTATGCCGGGCGCGTTCGGCATCCGGTGTTCGTGGCGCTCGAGCACACGGTCGCGGACTTCGACATCCCGCGCGAGCCGTTCGAGGATTTGCTATCGGCCTTCGAGCAGGACCAGCGGGTATTCCGTTACGAAACGTTCGCGGAGCTGAGGGACTATTGTCGCCGCAGCGCCGATCCGGTGGGCCGGCTCGTACTGCGGCTGTGCCGCGCGTACAACGACGAAACGGTGGCGTGGTCGGATTCGATCTGCACGGGGCTGCAACTGGCAAACTTCTGGCAGGACGTGTCGCGCGATTTCGAGATCGGCCGCGTGTATCTCCCACGGGAGGACCGCGAGGTCTTCGGCTACACGGAAGAAGATTTGACGGCGAGGCGGACAACCCCTGCCTTCCTGGAACTGATGCGCTTCGAGGTCGAGCGGGCGCGGGAGTTTCTCGTCGGTGGGCTGCCGCTGGTGGAGCGCTTGCCGGGACGCTTGCAGGTGGATGTGGATCTGTTCGCCCGCGGGGGCCTGGCGATTCTGCGGCGGATCGAGGGCATCGGCTACCGCGTGTGGGACGTGCGGCCCGAGGTGACGAAGCGCGAGGCTGCGGGGCTGTTCGTGGCGTCTGCATGGCGGGCGTTGCTGCGGCGCGTGGGGATCGGGCGATTGTCTGCCGATTCACAGGCGCCGGCGGCAAAGGCCGTTCATTGATCTGCCGACAACCGGCAGAAGGATTCGCCATGAGTGAGTCGGTTGCCGGCACGCTTCGGCGAGCTGTGGTCGTTGCCGTGAGACTGCTCGCGGTGGCGACAATCGTGCTGTACGGGCTGATGTGGGTGGCATCGCCCGTCATCAGGTTTGTCTATTCGAGCGAGGAGCGCGCAGTGGCCGTAGCAATTCGCGGCGATGCGGAACAGGCGGGCATCAGTGTCTCCACACGGCCGAAACACCGCCGAATGGCAAATTCGCCGCTGCTCCCCATGGTGGTTCACGTCGAGTGGTCCGGTCCGTATCTCGTGTTCGTCAAAGGGTGGAGAGGCGCTCAGAAGGCGATGTTGTACACGAAAGCCGGCAGCTACGAATTGTCGCCGAATGAATCGCGGGATCGTGGCGACGAGGCGGCTATGTTGCTGTATCGTGGATCACCTGTTGAGATCAAGGAAGGCGACGAATTGCATGTGTGGTTCAGCGAAGACGAGTCAGAGCGAGCCTTCGTCTGGCCGTGCGGTCCAGTACCCGTGGAAATCTCAGGTGAAACTCGGGCAGTTCCTGCCGGGCAATACGTCTGGTATTTCCGCAAGGAAACCGTCCGCAGCCGAGGGTAGGATTTAGGCCATTAGCAGGATCGACTGCTTGTGAGCATCCTTGAAAACGTGACCCGCGCCAGTCCTGATGCTCACGAGGTTGCGACTGGCATGTCCCCCTCCCTCGATGAGTCCTACGTGTGGTGTCGAGAGTTGGCGAAGGCTCGCGCCGGCAACTTCTACTACACGTTTCTCACGCTGCCGCGTTCGCTGCGGCGCGACATGTGCGCGCTGTACGCCTTCATGCGCGTCTCGGATGATATCGGGGACGCCGATGGTGCACCGGTCGCGCAGCGAGGGGACGAGCTCGCACGCTGGCAGCGTGCACTACGAGACGCGCTCTCCGGCACAGGCTACGAACATGCAGCGTTGCCGGCGCTGGCCGATGTCGTCGCGCGGCGCGGCATTCCGCCGAAGTACCTCGACGACGTGATCGAAGGCGTGCGGATGGACCTGGCGCCGGGCGAGATCGAGACGTTCGCCGACCTGCAGCGCTACTGCTATCACGTGGCCGGGGCCGTGGGGTTGTGCTGCATTCATGTGTGGGGGTTTCGCGATGAGGCGGCGCTGGCGCCGGCCGTCGATTGCGGCCTGGCCTTTCAGTTGACGAACATCCTGCGCGATCTCCGCGAAGACGCCGCCATGGGCCGCGTCTATCTGCCGCGGGAAGACCTGGAGCGGTTCGGCTACGCGCCGGCCGATATTGCCGCTGGCCGGCGGGACGAGCGGTTTCGGCGGCTGATGGCGTTCGAGATCGAGCGGGCGCGGGGCTACTACCGAAGTGCGGCGCGGCTGGTGCCGATGCTGGCACCGTCGGGACGGGCGATTCTGGCGGCCATGCTCCGCGTGTATGGGGGGCTGCTGGACGAGATCGAACGCCGCGACTACGACGTCTTCAGCCGCCGCGTCTCGCTGCCGCGCCACCGCAAGCTGTGGATCGCCGCCTCGAGCCTCGTGCGGTATCGCTGCCTGCGACAGCGAACGATCCGGTTGTAGAGCGATGCGGCTCCGGGCGCTGACGCTTCCGGCTCGTTGCGCCTACAATGGTCGCGTCCGAACGCGGAGCTTCGATTCCCACATGTGCGGCCGATTCAATCTCAGAACGCCGACGGCGCAGCTCGTCGAGATCTTCGGCGTGGGTGACGTGCCGCGAATGGAGGCCCGCTACAACATCGCGCCGACGCAGCCGATCGCCGTCGTGCGCATCGAGAACGGCCGGCGGCGGCTGGCGCTCGTGCACTGGGGGCTGATCCCGAGCTGGGCCGACGATCCTAAGATCGGCAACCGGATGATCAACGCCCGGGCCGAAACGGCCGCTACGAAGCCCGCCTTCCGCAGCGCGTTCAAGCGCCGCCGCTGCCTGGTGCCGGCCGACGGCTTCTACGAATGGAAGAAGACCGCGGGATCGCGGAAGCAGCCATATCACCTGACGACGCGCGACGGCCGCCCCTTCGCAATGGCCGGCTTGTGGGAATGCTGGAATGGAAAGGAAGGCGACCAGATCGAGTCGTGCACGATCCTGACGACTGCAGCGAACGAGCTGGTTCGCCCCCTGCACGACCGCATGCCGGTGATCCTGCCGCCGCCCGCCTGGGAGCACTGGCTCGATCCAGAAGTCGAGGACGCGGACGAACTGCAGGGCCTGCTCGCATCCTTGCCGCCCGATCAGATGCAGGCGGTGCCGGTCAGCACAGCCGTCAACAATCCGAAGCACGACACGCCGCAGTGCCTCGAGCCGCTCGCAGAGCAGGGCACGCTGTTCGGCCCCGACTGATGCCGGACGCGTGGCCGCGTGGCCGCAGAGGGCGCCCTTGAAAAAGCCCCCCCGGCGGCTAGACTTGACGCCGGAAGTCGCTGCACGCGAATTCTCCCACGGGCGCCGATTTGCCAGTGCCCCCGCCGGGGCCGTAGCTCAATTGGTTAGAGTACCGGACTGTCGATCCGGAGGTTGCGGGTTCAAGTCCCGTCGGCCTCGCTTGTT
>JAHWKJ010000552.1 GCA_019347905.1 Planctomycetota bacterium | reverse complement strand
CTTCCGATCTGCTGCTCGACGGGCACATCGTGCTCGACCGCCGGCTGGCCGAACGCGACCACTTTCCGGCGATCAACGTGGCCCGCAGCGTCAGCCGCGTCTTTCACGAAGTGACCGATCCCTCGCACCGGACAGCCGCGCGCAAGCTGCGAGCCATCATGTCGACGTACGCGGACGTCGAGGATCTCATCCGCATCGGCAGCTACCGCCGCGGTGCGAACGCCCAGATCGACCGCGTCATCGAACTGATGCCCCGCGTCAACCAGTTTTTACGGCAGGATCGCAACGCGTTTGCCTCCTTCGAAGAAACCCGCCGCCAAATGGACCTCCTCGCCGCCGCCTGGCCGGAATAGGGAACCAGACACCATGAAGCGCTTCGAATTTCGACTCGAACGGATGCTCAAGTTCCAGCGGCAGCGGGAGCGGCAGGCCGAGCTGCACCAGCAGGAGGCGCGGCTGGAGCTGGCCGTGGCCGAGTCGCAGGTTGCCGCGATGGCCGAGCGGCTGCTCGAAACGGCCGCATCCATCAGCGAGCAGACGGTCAGGCCCGGCGTGCAGCACGCCCGGCCGACGGGTTTCGAGCACCTGGTGCAGGTCGAGCAAACGCTCGAGGCGGCGCGCACCCGTGTCCGCGCTGCCCAGGGCCATCTCGACCGCGCCACTCAGGAACGCGTCGGCGCCGCGACCGAGGCGGAAGCCTTGAACCTGTTGCGCGAGCGCAGTTGGAACGAGCACCGCAAGGAAGTCAATCGCGCCCAGCAGGTGAAGCTCGACGACACCGCGCTCCGCCAGTGGAGCACGGGTGCCGGCGGAACCTGAAAGCACTAGCGCACCGAGAACGTCATCGATTGCCGGAGATCGCTGCCATGCACAAACTCGGCCGGTTGATCATCGCCGCATTGATCGTGCTCGTGGTCGGCGCGGCGTTCTTCGGCGTGCGCGTCCTGCTGAAGTACTACCAGATCGAGGTGCCCTTCCTGACGGGGCCACGGCAGGAGACGACCGAGGAACCCGACCAAGTCGGCCGCCTGCCGGTCGAACGGCCGGACGGCGCCCCGATCCGCGAGCCGCGGGAAGAATTGCCCGTCGCCGCGCGGCCGACCGCGCTCGACACCGATGAAGTGGCCGCTCTCGCGCAGGGTTTGCGCGAACGCCAGCAGGCCGTGAGGCAGGAAGAGCTGGAGCTGGCGCGGCGGCAGGATCTGCTGGAGATGTTTTACGCCGACGTCCTCAGCGAGCAGCAGCAGCTCGACAACCGGCGGCAGGAGATCGAAACCGAGCTGACGCAGGCGGTTGTGGAGGCCCGGCAATCGCTCGAGCACTTGCGCACGGAATTGAAAGACGTCCGCGAAAAGGCGCGCCTCCTGGAGGAAGAAGCCGCCGCCCGCGCCGCCGCGTCGCAGGTCAGCGTTGCCGAGGAGACGGCGAATTTCAAGAAGCTGGGCGCCATCTTCGACAGCGTCGAGGCCGAAAGCGCCGCCGTGATCTTTCAGGAGCTCGCCCAGGGCGAGAACTACGACACCGTGGTGGGCGTGCTGTACCGCATGAAAGAGCGGCAGGCGGGCAAGGTGCTGGCCGAAATCGAGACCACCAGTAAGGATCTCGCAGCCGAGTTGATGACGCGCCTGCAGAACCGCCGCACTCGCGAGGCACAGCCGCCGACAGCGCCGTAAGCCCATAAAGCCCACGGGTTGCAACCCGTGGGCTTCCAAAACAACTCAGACAACCTGAATTGCCCGATCTTCCCACTGCGAAAACTCTGCGGCACACGCAGAACCGGAAAAGTTTCTCAACTTTGCCCGCGCGCCGGCCGACAATAACGGATGTGGCTGCTGACACATCCGCCGGCTGTGGCCGCGGGCCTGGCTTTTTGCCGGGGCAACTTCGATGAGCTTTAACAAGATCCTGATCCTGATCGCGGCCGGACTGGCCGCCGCAGCCGCCGGCTTTTTTGGGCCGGAGATCATCGGCTACCTGCAGCGGCCCGCGGGCACCGACCAAGAGGGCGACGACCAGCCGCCCGCCGCCGAGATTGAAGGAGAAATCACCGGGCCGTTCGTCGATTTCGGCTCCGTGGTTGTGAACCTCAACGAGGAAAGCTATTCCTCCTTCCACATCGACCTGAGGCTGCAGTTCGACGTCGGCGAGAATCCCACCGACGCGCAGTTCAAGGAGCAGATGACGGATTACGAAGACCGCGTCAAACGCAACCGGCCGGTGCTGCGGTCATGGCTCATCACCTACCTCGCCGACAAGACCGTGGCCGACATCCGCGGCAAGGCGAACGTGAACAAGATTCGCACCGACATTCTCAACGCATTCAACGGCATTCTCTTCCCCGGCGGCCAGTACAGGCTGCAGGACGTGCTGTTCGACGAGTATTTCTGGGAAGGCGGGTCGTAAGCCTCGCTTGAGCGACGGAGACTGACCAGTGGTCACGGAAACCGACGTCGAAACCCTCGACTTCTACAAAGCCATCCGGCTGAAGAGCGGCCTCAACGACCGACTCAGCGAATGGCTCGTCGATTTCTGCGCCATCTTCAGCGAGGCCCTCGCCCGCCAGTTGCCGTTCGGCGTCGCCATCGGGCTCGATTCCGTCCACACCGCCCGCCCCGAGCGTGCCTTGGACGGCGTGCCGGACACCGCCATTGGCTACCGCGTGGTCGTCGGGTCGCACGACACGGAAACGCTGGTCGTCCTCGCGCGTCCGCTCGCCCGAGGGCTCATCAATGGCCTGTTCGGCGAGAAGGAGCTCGAGGTCCAGCCGCAGGGCGATTTGACCGCCGCCGAGCTGACCGTGCTGAAATACCTGATGGAGATCCTCTCCGGCGCCGTTACCGAATGCCGCATCGACGCGCAGCAGATTCCTGCGCTGGCCCGCAAAGAAGTCTTCAACATGCACCGGGTGGGCGTGTTCCGCCCCGGCGACAATGTCGTCGTCTGCAAACTGCACATGGAAGGAGCCTTCGGACGCCACGACTGGTTCTGGCTGATCCCCTATCGGCTGCTCGCGGAACTCTTCGAGCCGGAAAAGCGGCCCGGCGAAGTTCAGTCGCCCGAGCAGCGGGCCAGCCTCGAAATGCTCGTCCAGCACATGCGGACGGAGTTCTACACTCGTCTGGGCCGCGTGCGGCTGAACCCGCAGCAGATTCGCTCACTGAAGGAAGGCGACCTCGTCATTCTCGACCAGCGCGTCTCCGATCCGCTCCCGACGCTGATCGGCGGCGAGGAAACCTACGCCGCCTGGCCGGGACGCGTCGGCAACCGTCAGGCCGTGCAGATCGCCCGCTTCGTCAGGAACTAGCACCTCCCTCGCGATTTCCCAAGAGTCGCACCCGCAAGAGTAGAACCATGGCAGACCCCGGCAATTCCGGCTCGTCCCGGCAGGGCGTGGAAGTCAAGCGAGCCGAGTTCAACGAACTGAACGAAGGCGAACTCGGCCCCGGTGGCTCGCTGGGCCACTTGCTCAATGTGCGGTTCGACGTCGAGGCCGTCCTCGGCCGCACGGTGCTGCCGATCGAGCAGATTCTCGAACTGGGCAGCGGTTCCGTCGTCGAGCTCGACAGGCTCATCTCGGAATCGGTCGAGCTGGTCGTCCAGGGAGTGAAAGTCGCCCGCGGCGAAGTGGTGGTTGTCGACGACCGCTTCGCCATCCGCATCCAGGAGATCATGAAGCCCAGCCGCTAAGTTCGTAGTGACCCGCTTCAGCGGGTCGCCACAAGCAGTTCCATTCGTCCGCACCGGCACCCCATCCCGCCATCATCCGGTGCGGATCTGAGACCCGCCCCACGGCCGTTCGGCCGCCCGAAATCGCGATCAATTCGCTCCGGCCGTTCCGGCCGGCTGACCAATCGTCCCTTCCAACCCGAAAGCTGCTCGATGCGTCCTCGCGCCCGCCTGGCGTGCGCGCCGCTGCTCGTGGCGCTCGCGCTCGCCGTTCACAACCGCGCGCACGCCGCCGGGCCGCCCCCATCGGCGGCGCCCGCGAAGGTCGCCGCCGACACTCCAGAGGTTCCCGTCGGCCCGGGCGATTACCGCGAGCCCTGGCCGGCGCCGCCCAACATCGGCGGCGTCCTGGGTCGCCTCGCCGTGGGCACGGTCGTCGTGCTGGTGCTGTGCGTCGTCACGCTGGTCTTCGGCAAGCGCTGGCTGGGGGGCGCGGTCGCCAAAGCGGGCGGCGGCGGCACGCGGCTGACACTCAAAGAAAGCGTCCCACTCGGACACCGCTGCTTCCTGCATCTGGTGGAGGTCGACGGCACGCGCGTGCTGGCCGCCACCGACGCCGCC
>JAHWKJ010000551.1 GCA_019347905.1 Planctomycetota bacterium | reverse complement strand
CGTTCCGGGTCCGTTCGATTCTGTTGGGCCTCGAACTCTCGCACCCGTTGCCGGGCCAGCTCGACCATCTCGCTCGGCAGGTGGATTCGCCACGCGTTGAGTTTCCCCGAATCGGGCGTGAACGAAGGTGGATTGTCAAGAATGACGTTCGTATCGTACTTCCGAAACTTCTCCGCCGCCGCCGCCACGCTGATAATGCCGACGTAATCCGGCGTCGGTCGGCGAACAGGGAGGCTCGGTCGTTCGGAGAGGAGTACCATCTGGAGCACCTTGTAGTATCCGGTGACCCAGTCGCGCCGCGGCAAGGGCTCTGGTGCATCATCGAAGTTGAGGGGCGGCGCCCAGCGGATGACACCGGGACCACGTGGACTCGGCACGCTGCCAAGCTCCGCCACCGTTGAGTCGCGCCGCACGAGGAAGGTTCTTTCAAAATTCCCGCCCGGCAGCGACCACTCTTCGCCTGCAAATGGCTGAGTTGGGCCGGAGACGGTGATCGCGGCTGCGTCAATCAACGGTGGCAAGTCCTGTGGCCAATCGATTTGGACACGGACATCCGCCGCGACGATCTCACGTGCGGGGCAATGAATCGTGCGTTCGACCGACTCACCAGGTGCGACAGGCAGCGGAAATCGATTGGAGGCATCCCATGGTGTGCGAATCTCGATGATATGCGCTCCTGGCAGCACGCGCCCGAAATCAACGGTCCCTTCTTCGTCTGCGACTTTAGAAACCGAGATTCCGTCGCCGCCTTTGTACAGGCTGCCGAACAGCGTCGCACGGTACGCTACCGCCGGCTCGGCACCGTCCTGACCCTTCACGAGCTTCACGCGCACCGGGTTCCATTCCATCGAGTACGTGCTCGGTTGCTCCGGCCGCTTCGATAACTCCTCGATCCGTGCCAGCAGGGCCGCGTTGGACTCGGCGTTGCGGGCGGCGGCTTCGCGGTTCTGGTCCAAGGCGGCGGTCAGCGAGGTGCGGGTGTCGCGGACGGCTGACCATAACAGGCCGCAGGCGATGGCTGCGGCGGTGGCCAGCACGACGGCGAAGACGGTGGTGATCCGCTGGGCCATGAGTCTCTCCTTCAAGGCGTCGAGCCAGAGCTGAAGGGCGATGCGGGCCGGATCGCCGAAGCGGGCGCGGACGCGGGCGGCGACGTTTGCGTCGTCGCCGCCCCGCAACCGCTCGCGCTCGGCGGCGCAGGTCAGATGGTCGGACAGTTCGTCGAGAATGTCGTCGCGCAAAGCGGACGGGTCGCTGGGGCGCGGCTCAGGCAGGTCGGCGGCCAGTTCTTCACGCCATGCCACGTTCGACCCCCAGCACGCGGTTCACGCCCGTGGCAAACTCCGTCCATTCCTGCCTGCGGGCGGCTAGCGCCTTCCGGCCGGCGGGTGTCAGCCGGTAATACTTGCGGCGGCGGCCGTCCACTTCGTTCCAGTACGAGGCAAGCAGCTTCCGCCGCTCCAGCCGGTGCAGCGCCGGGTACAGCGAGCCTTCCTTCAGCTCGAAGCGACCTTCCGAGCGGCCGAGCACCTGCTGCGCAATGTCGTACCCGTAGGTCGGCCCGGGGGAGCAGACCTCCAGAACGAGCATGTCCACCGTGCCGGAAAGCAGTCGCGGGTCCATAAGTTTCTCCGTCACACGCTACGCGGCCACAATACATAGCTCAGCTATGTATGTCAACGATGTTACTGATGCGACGTGCGTGGAGGGGTGGCTGGGGCAGGTCAAACCAGGCTGGAACTCGATTCGCAGCGGCATGCCGAAGCCATCTGCAGCGCCGCTTGATCGCCCGTGATGCCCCAGTCATTGAATGCGTAATCGCAATCGCTGGGGCATCACGCCTGCTGCGGACGGTGCGGCACGGCCGCTTGGAAGTTGCGGCCGCGCATGCGGACGTGTCGGTGCTTGACCTGCCCCAGCCACCCCTCACCCGTCAACCTTGCAACGCGAAGAAACCGACGATGCCCGCGACCGCGAGGGCGCAGAGGATCGCCAGCGCGATCTTCACCCAACTCCAGGGCCGCTCGCCCTGCACTTCGCCGGTGGTCGCGTTGACCATCACCTGATAGGGGCGGTCGTGGACGGGGCGCAATTCGGCAGCCGAGGCCCCGTTGGGGCGACGGAAGATTTCCGCCGCGCCCGTGCAAATGGATCTTGCGACGCCCGTGGTCTCGCGATGTCGCTTATAGCACGCCATATTTGTCAAACGCGTCGGCGGCCCGCATGCCGCCGCGGATCGCGTCGCGCGTGACGTTCTCCGCGTGCACCTTGTCCCACGCACGTGCGATCGCCTCGCGCTCCACCTCTCGCGGGACGACCACGACGCCGTCTTCGTCCGCGAACACGAGATCGCCCGGATGGAACGTCACGCCGTCGATTTCGACCGGCACGTCCACGTCCACCACGCGCTGGCGGTCGCGGCTGTCGTACAGGCACGTGCCGCGGGCGAAGACGGAGAACTCCAACGCCCGCATCTTCGCCACGTCGCGCACGGCCCCGTCGACGACGGCGCCGACGCAGCCGCTGTTCCGCGAAGCCGTCGTCAGCAACTCGCCCCAGATGCCCGAACGCAGCGAACCGCCGGCGGCGGCGATCAGCACGTCGTCCGGGCGGCAGCCGTCGACGGCGAGCAGCTCCAGTTCGTAAGGCCGTGGGTCTTCGTGGGCCATATCGACCCACAGCGTCGTTTTGCAGCGGCCGACGAGCAGCGCACAGCCGGTGGTGAGCGGCCGCAGCGGCACGCGGGGCGATTGTCGCTTGAGGCCCAGCGCGTCGAGGGCGTCGCAGACGACGGCCGCGTACAGCGACTCGCGCATCATCGATAGCGTGATTTCGGCGGGACGGGATTGCGGCGCGGCCATGCAGCCCGATCTCCAGTTCTGTTGGACCTAAGTCCCTTCCAGCTCGTACACGACGTGCACGGTGACGGTGAAATCCTGCTCGCCGGTCGCCACCGGCACGCGGCTGGCGGCCTCGCCCGCGAACATCATCCGCCGCTGGTCAAACGGCTGCGGAATGTGCACCGGCTGCTCGCTGATCTGCCGCACGCGTCCCACTTTGACGCCGGCTGCCTGGGCGTAAACGTCGGCGCGGCTGCGCGCGTCGCGAATTGCTCGGCTGCGCGCCTGGTTGAGGATGCCCGCGGGATCGTCGACGTCGAAGCTGATGCCGGAGATCTGGTTGCTGCCGGCCTGCACCAGAGCGTCGAGGACCATGCCCAGTTCGGGGAGGTTGCGAACGCGAATGCGGACCTGGTTCTGCACGCGATAGGCGGTGACTTCGGGCTCGCGGCGGCCTCGTTCGTCCTGCCGATACACGGGGCTGACATTGAAGCCTGAGGTCTGGACGTCCTTTTCCGCGATGTTGTGCTGCTTGAGCGTCTCCATCAGCTTCTGCATCGCGGAGTTGTTTTGCTCCAGGGCCTGCTTGGCCGTTTCGGCCTGCGTGACGACGCCGGTGTGAATGGAGGCCATGTCCGGGGGAGCGGAGACTCTGCCTTCGCCGGTGACGCTGATGATCCGTGCGGGATCCCGTTCGTCGGCCGCCGTTGCTGCGGAAACCATGGCCAGCACTCCCAGGAGGAGGGTCGCGTTCAGAAGGGATTGTCTCATGGTGATGTCCCTGTTGCTACCAAGGTGCGTGGATGTTTGGACCGGTTTGCTTCGCGCGCCGTCGAGTATCGCGACTGCGTGACTCGTCGAGAAGGGCTTGCGGGTCGGGAAAGGTGTAGCGTTTGCCGCAGGGGTTTTTGGGATATCAAAAACGGCCGTGGGGCGTTTGCATCGAGCATTCGTGCCAAGCCGTCCGAAACTCAAAGCTGGATTCCGCTGCACTTTCGCTTCAATTGCAAGGACTGCCGCGATGACGGTTGATTTCTCGACGTCCCGCACGATTGGCGTTTGCTGCTGGGCGCTGTGGCTCGCAGCCATAAGTGGGCTTTCGGCCGCAGAGCCGCGCGGCGCCGGCTGGACGGCTGTCGAGACGCGGCAGCGCGACTGGTCACATTCGGCCGCTTCGTATCGCAGCGGCTACCGGCCGGTGCCGCAAACGGCTCCGGCCTGGGACTCGGGGGTCCGGCCGGCGGCGATGCACTGGCCCGCTGCGCTCGATGGAACGGCTGCCGAAGTGCTTCGACAGGAGAACAATCGCTCGCCGGTACTGCACGACCCGCCGGTCGATCGCGGTATGCCGGCGCCAATGTGGCAGGGCGCGATTCCGAGTGCGTGGACGACCGCGGCTTCAGATCCGTGCAGGAACGGGGACTGTGCCGGCGGCTGGTTCGACGGAAACG
>JAHWKJ010000550.1 GCA_019347905.1 Planctomycetota bacterium | reverse complement strand
GTCGCTCGCGGGATTCCAGACATCTGTATCGACGCCGTTAAGGATGCCGGTGAGCTTTCTGCGGTGGGCGGTGAGCACACCTTCGAGGCCGCAGCCGAACTCTCGCGTCTGGATCTCGCGGGCATACGTGGGGCTGACGGCGGTGAGGGCGTCGGCGAAGACCACGCCCGTCTTCAGCAGGTTGAGATAGTTGTTGTGCTCCATCTGCTTCCAGTTGAAGTGCCGCCAGTCGAGGCCGGTGAGCAGCATGTCCCAGTGCCAGAACTGCCCCTGAAAGGCCAGGTTATGGATGGTGAACACCGTCGCCGTTCGCTCCAGACCCGGCGTGCGCTGGTGCTCGAGTTCCACGAGCGCCGGAACCAGCCCGGTTTGCCAGTCGTTGGCGTGGATGATATCCGGCGACAGCTCCAGGACGCGGATGGCTTCGACGCACGCGCGGCTGAAAAAGCAGAACCGCTCGCAGTTGTCGTCGTAATCGCGGCCGCGCTCGCCGTAGAGCTCGTCGCGGTCAAAATAAATCGGCTGGTCGATCAGCACGACTTGGGCGCCGCTGCCTTCCAGCCGCGTGCGCAACAGGCGCGCGGGCACGCGCTTGTGGCCGACGCGGATTTCGAGCGTGCGTCCGATGTCCTCGGGCGTCGGCAGTGTTTGGCCGCAGCCCGCCCGCGGATAGAATGGAAGGACCAGCGACACGGCGTGCCCGGCTTCGCACAGGGCCTTTGACAGCGCCGTGGCCACGTCCGCCAGACCGCCGGTCTTGGCGAAAGGCACGGCTTCGGAGCTGGCCAGGACGATCTTCATGCGGACCACAGTATCGCAAGCCGCGGGGAATGCCAATCCGCCCGCCGCCGGGTGGCACGGGTGGCTCGCCCACCCGTGCGCGGGCGAGGACGGTGGCTCACCTGTACCGGACACTGGCGGGCAAGCCACCAGTGCCACCCACGAACTGGCGGCCGAGACGATCACGGTCCGCATTCGCTGGTTCGGCGTGTGCGTGGGGCTGGTGCTGGTCAACTTCATCGGGCGGGAGACAAACCAGCCGGCCCTCAACGCGCTGCTGGCTCTGGGGGCGGGCTACGCACTCATCGACACGCTGTGGAGCGTGCGCGGCCGCGTGTTCCTGAGCGGTGCACCCTTGTTCGTCTCGCTGATGGAGGCCTTCTTCATCGGCCTGCTGTGCCACTTCGACACGGGCCTCTACAGTCCATTCCGGTTCTACTACTTCCTGTCCCTGCTCGTCTGCGCGATCCGCTACTCACCGGCGCTCACGTGGGCGACGTTCCTGCTGCATTCGTTGAGTTACGCGGCGGTCGCGTGGGCCGGACACGCGCCCCTGGGTCGCGACGATATCGGCGCCCTGTTCCTGATGCTCGTTTTGACCGGCTGGGTGACGTGGGGCAGCACCGCGCTGGCGGGTCTCTTGAAAGCCACCGGCCGGCGACTTTCAGAATTGAACGAGGAGCTGCGCCGTCACCAGGCCGAGCTCGAACAGCGGATCGCCGAACGCACCCGCGACCTGCAGCAATCGCAGGCGCTGCTCGTCCAGCAGGAGAAGCAGGCGGCCTTCGGCCTGCTCGCCGCCGGCATCGCCCACGAAGTTGGCAATCCGCTGGCTTCGATCAGCTCGCTGGTGCAAATGCTCAACCGGCGGCACGCGGACGAATACACCCGCGAGCGGCTGGGCATGGTGGACGACCAGTTGCGGCGGATTCAGCGGATCCTGCGCGAGCTGGTGGGCTTCAGCCGCCCCGCCGCCACGGGCGAGAACCTGTGCGACGTGCGCGAAGTGCTGGACGCGGCCCTCAGCATTGCGAAGTACTACAAACGGAAAAAGGGCAAGCGGATCGTCACCGACTACGCCGTGGGGCTGCCGCCGATCCGCGTCATCCGCGACCAGATGGTGCAGGTGTTTCTGAACCTCGTGCTGAACGCGATGGACGCGACCGACGAAGGCGGGACGATCGAGATCGCGACGGTTCGTGAGGGCGGGTCGATCCGCATCACCGTCCGCGACGACGGCTCGGGCATCGCCGCCGACGCCCGCCCTTCAATCTTCCAGCCGTACTTCACGACCAAGGCCACCGGCACCGGGCTGGGATTGTTCGTCTGCCGGCACATTGTGGAAGAAGTGGCCGGCGGCCGCATCGCGTTGAGTGACTCATCGCCCGTGGGCACGACGTTCAGCGTGCTGTTGCCCGCGGCGGAGAATGCGGTCGCGGAACGGCCCGAGTGCGAATCAACGCAAGCGACGTCCCCAGGAGTCGCGGTCGCGGGCATTGCCCCGAAGGGGCTAAACTCAATAGCCCAGGGCATCGCCCTGGTTGCGGCGAACGACGTTGATGCCAAGCCCTGAAAGGGCGCGACCGCGCATAATTTGTTTGTTTCGCCCTTTCAGGGCTTTGTTCACTCAAGACGCTTCGCCTCTCCCAGGGCGTTGCCCTGGGCTGTCGAGTTTTGCCCCGTTGGGGCTTCCCATACGAACGATCCTGTCGCTCCAGTAGCTCCCGCCGCGCCGCCCAATGCGTATCCGCCGTTCCATTCTCATCGTCGAAGACGAGCGGATCATCCGCAGCACGCTGGACGAGTTCCTCAGCGGCGAAGGCTACGCGGTCGTCACGGCTGCGAATGTGACCGAGGCGCTCGTCCAGGCGCGCAAGCGAGATTTCGACGTGGCCGTGTGCGACGTGCAGCTTCCGGACGGCGACGGGATCGACCTTCTGCGGCGGCTGCAGCAGATCAACGTCGAAACTTTCGTGCTGGTCATCACGGCGTATGCCACCGTCGAGAACGCCATCGAGGCCTTCAAGGCGGGCGCGTTCGATTATCTGGTGAAGCCCGTCATCTTCGACGACCTGGCCCACAAGCTGAAGCGGCTCTTTCAGTTCCGCGAGCTGTTCTACGACAACCAGTCGCTCCGGCGGGAGCTGGCGCGACGTGAGGCCTTCGAGCAGATCGTCGGCTCCAGCAAGGTGCTCGCTGACCTGCAGGAAACGATTCGCAAGGTCGCCGTCACCAATTCCAACGTGCTGCTCGTGGGCGAGACCGGCACCGGCAAAGAACTATTCGCCCGCGCCATCCACGCCGCCGGCCCGAAGAAGGACGAGCGGTTCCTCGCGGTCAACTGCAGCACGCGCCCGGTCGAATTGCTCGAAGCGCAGCTCTTCGGCGCTAAGGCCGGCATCGGGGGAGCCCGCAGCGATCAGCCGGGCGTCCTGCGTCATGCGGGCGAAGGCACCGTATTCCTCGCCGAGATTGCCGAGCTGCCGCTGGGCATGCAGGCGGAATTGTTGCGAGCCATCGAGTACCAGGAGATCATGCCGGCCGGCGGTTCGGAATCGGTGCCGGTGCGCTCGCGGATCATCGCGTCCACCACCCGCGATCTGTTGCGCGAGGTCGCCGAAGGCCGCTTCCACGAAGATCTCTTCTACCGGCTCGACGGCATGAAGCTCCGCATCCCGCCTCTGCGCGAGCGGCTCGATGACATCCCGGAACTCGTCGAGCACTTCATCGCCAAGCACTGCCGCTCGATGGGCAAGCGCGTCTCCGGCGCGACGGGCGAGACGGTGCGGCTCTTGATGTCGGCGGAATGGAAGGGCAACGTGCGGCAGCTCGACAACGCGATCGAGCGGGCCGTGATGATGTGCGACGGCGAGCGGATCGAGCCGCGCGACCTGCCGCCGGAACTGTTGGGCGTGGGCCAGCCGCTGCCGGGCACGGACGATCTGCGTTCGGCCCTGCGGCATTACGAGCGGCTGCACATTTCGCGCGTGCTGCGGCAGTGGCCCGACAAGCGGGAAGCGGCGAAGCGTCTGCGGCTCGGCCTCTCCAGTCTCTATCGCAAGATCGAGGAGTTGAATATCGAGGTCTAAGTCGCCATGCAAAACCTCGTCCTATGGATTGTTCTCGCTGTAATCGTGCTGTTCTGCGCGCTCTTTGCGGCGATCTTTGCCCGGCTTTTCACACTCTGGATGAAGAGCACGCTCAGCGGGGCGACAATCTCCCTGCCGCAACTGATGCTGATGTCATTACCCAAGATTCCCCCTCAGGAGATCGTGCCGTTGCGGATCATGGCGGTGCAAGCCGGCGTAGACGTTGGAGTCCACCAGTTGCAGCAGGCATACCTGATGGGCGTCGACCTGGAACGTGCCGTGCTGGCGATGATCCGCGCGAAAGAGACCGGGCGGAATGTCCACTGGGAAGATGTCATTCATGCCGACGTGGACCAGCGGCTCGACGATCGGATGAACGGCTGAGAGGCGGAACTGCGGGCGACTCGGCCGACCTGCTACAAT
>JAHWKJ010000549.1 GCA_019347905.1 Planctomycetota bacterium | reverse complement strand
CGAGATGCTGGCCAATCACCCCGACCTCGACAAAGTGCACTACGCCCTCGTCTTGCGGAACATGCAGTATGGCTGGACGCTCGATGAGCGCCGACGCTACTTCGAGCATCTGAACGCGCTGCGGGAGAAGAGCGGCGGGGCCAGTTACACGGGCTTCATCGACAACATTCGCAAGGAGGCCCTGGAGAACACCTCGGCCGCCGAACGCGAGGCGCTGGCCTCGTCCGTCGTGTTCAAGCCGCCCAAGCCCGAGGATCTGCCCAAGCCGCACGGACCAAAGCGCGACTGGACCACTGCTGACCTGGTCCAGCTCACGGAAGGCGAACTCAGCGGCCGCAACTACGAGAACGGCAAACGGGCATATGCGGCAGCCCGCTGTGTCGTGTGCCATCGCTTCGCCGGCGACGGCGGCGCGACCGGCCCCGATCTCACGAACGCCGCCGGCCGCTTCAGCCGGCGCGATCTGGCCGAAGCTTTGATCGAACCTGACAAGGTGATCTCAGATCAGTACCGGGCCTCGATCGTGACCACCGTGCAGGGCAAGGTGATCAGCGGCCGCATCATCTCCGAGCAGGACGGGACGCTGACCGTCATGACCGACCCGCAGGACGCCAGTGTGCTGGTCGAAGTGGACCGCCAGTCCGTGGATGAAGTCATTCCCTCGAAGACTTCGCTGATGCCCAAAGACCTGCTGGACCCCCTGGGGGAAGAGGAAGTGCTCGACCTCGTGGCGTTTCTGCTGTCGCGCGGAAACCCAAGCGATCCGATGTTTGCGAAGTGACGGGCGCAAGGGGTCAGACCCCTTTGCGGACGAACGACAGGCAACAAGGGAAAGACTTCTGGTCCGCAAAGGGGTCTGACCCCTTCGTCGTACCTGGTTTCATGCAGCGCATTATTCTCTCCATCATCTGGCTCGCGACGTCCGCCGCGGTTGGGCCGGCCGGAGCCGGCGATTGGCCGCAGATCCTCGGTCCGGAGCGGAACGGCATTGCCGCGGCCGACGAACGCCTCGTCGATGCGTTCCCCCAGGGCGGGCCGAAGACGCTGTGGCAGCGGCCCGTCGGGCAGGGTTTCGCCGGCCCGGCCGTCGCGGACGGTACGCTGGTGCTGTTTCACCGCGTCGGGGACCGTCAGTTCGTCGAGGCCATGGACCCGCTCACGGGCAAGGTCCGCTGGAAGTCCGGCGTACCCACGTCCTTTCGCACCGCCTTCAGCGACGACAACGGCCCGCGCTGCGTGCCGCTGATCCATGAAGGACGGGTCTACGTCTTCGGCGCCCAGGGGGGCTTGCGCTGCCTGCAGATTTCCGACGGAAAGATCCTCTGGACCCGCACCACGCATGAGGACTTTGACGCGGCGGAAGGCTACTTCGGTGCCGGCAGCACGCCGATTGTGACGGATGGAAAGCTGCTGGTGAACGTCGGGGCGGCGCGCACCGGCGCCGGGATCGTTGCCTTCGACACGGGCAGCGGCAAGACGCTGTGGAAAGTGCTCGACGACACGGCCAGCTATTCCTCGCCCGTCGCCGCGACGATCGACGGCGTCAAGCACGTCATCTTCATCACGCGGCTTTCCGTCGTGTCCGTCGATCCCGCCACGGGAAGCATCCGCTTCCGCTATCCGTTCGGCCAGCGCGGCCCGACCGTCAACGCCGCCAGTCCGCTCGTGCTCGACGGGCATCTGTTCACGACGGCGCATTACGGCGTCGGCGCCGTCTGGTCGAAGATCGGCAAAGCTTCGGTCGAGCGGCTGTGGGCCAGTGACGAGACGCTTTCCGCCCATTACACAACGCCGATCGCCATCGAGGGCAAGCTCTACGGGATCCACGGGCAGGAGCGCATCGATGAGCCGGAGCTGCGCTCGATCGATCCGCAGTCCGGCAAGGTATTGTGGAGCGAGCGCGGCGTCGGCTACGGCTCGCTATTGGCGGCCGATGGCAAGCTGCTCGTGCTGACGACCGATGGCGAGCTCGTGCTGGTGAAGCCTGACCCGGCGCGATACCACGAACTGGCGCGAGCGCGGCTGTTTGATTCCACGACGCGAGCACTCCCCGCACTGGCAGACGGTTTACTGTACGCCCGGGGCGAACGCACTCTCCGCTGTATCGATCTGCGACCATAGCGAACTGAGAAATGTCGAATGCCGAAATCCGAATGTCGAAAGAATGCCGAATGACGAATGCCGAATTCCGAAGGAGCAGCGCCGAAGGGCGTCATGCTTCGTCATTCTTCATTCGGGCACTGTGGTGCAGCATTCCGCACCTCGCCTTGGGGCTGGCGCTGCCGTCGCTCGTTCTCGGCGATGAGGCGGCCGCCGTTGACGAAGCGCCGATTACGGCCGCGGATCGCGAACACTGGTCGTTCCGACCGCTTGTCCGTCCGGCCGTTCCGGCCGTGCAGGACGAGGCATGGCCGCGAAATTCCGTCGATCGTTTCGTGCTGTCCCGACTCGAAACCGCCGGACTGGCGTCGCTGCCGGAAGCGGACCGCCGCACGCTCATCCGCCGCGCGACCTGCGATCTCACCGGGCTGCCGCCCACGCCGGAGGAGGTTGAAGCCTTCGTTGCCGACGATTCCCCCGATGCCTACGAGCGTCTGGTCGATCGGCTATTGGCCTCGGATGCCTACGCCGCGCGGCAGGCGATGTTCTGGCTCGACCTCGCCCGGTTCGCGGAGACCGACGGCTTCGAGCACGATCATGTCCGCCCCAACGCCTGGCGGTACCGCGACTGGGTGATCGAAGCCATGGCCTCCGACATGCCTTACGACGAGTTCGTCCGCCTGCAGATCGCGGGCGATGTGTTCAGGCCTGATGACCCGCAGGCGGCGATCGCGACCGGCTTTCTGCTCTGCGGTCCCGACATGCCCGACATCAACCGCCAGGAGGAGCGGCGGCACAACGTGCTCAACGAGTTGACCGCGACGGTCGGCTCAGTGGTCCTGGGACTGCAGGTGGGCTGCGCCCAGTGCCACGACCACAAATACGACCCGGTCAGCCAACTCGACTTCTACCGGCTGCGCGCGTTCTTTGAGAACGCGGAGATCTTCCGCGAGCAGCCCATCGCCGGACCTGACGAGCGGCGCGAGGTGGAACGGCTCCGCGAGGCTCGCGCCCGCGAGTGGAAGCGGCTCGAGGACGCGCTGAAGGCGCTGGAGAACTCCGCGCTGGAGCGAATCCGCCGCGAGCGGAACGATCCAAAGCTGGTTCTCGAACGCAACCGGCTGGTCGAGCAGTTCACGAAGGAAGAGCACGAGCGGCGGACGGCGCTGACCGAGGCGCTGGAACAGGTGAAGCGGACGAAGCTGCCCGAACTGCCGCTGGGCCGCGTCTTCCAGGAGCGCAACGGTCGGCCCGAGCCAAGCTATTTGCGGATCCGCGGCGATTTTGAACGTCGCGGCCCGGAGGTCGAACCGGCTTTTCTGCGGATCGCCAGTTCGCCCGGCGTCGCTCCCACCGCGACGGCAGTGGATGGAGACGTTGCGGTTCCCCGCGCTTCCCTGGCTCGATGGCTGACGCAGCCGGAGCATCCGCTCACGGCGCGGGTCATGGCCAACCGGCTGTGGCAGCAGCATTTCGGACGCGGCCTCTCGACCACGCCCGGCGACTTCGGCGTGGTCGGCGACGAGCCGACGCATCCCGAGTTGCTCGACTGGCTCGCGGCGGAACTTGTTGGGGCGACCATCGACCATCGAACGTCGAACATCGAACATCGAACCGACTCTTCCGGCCCTCAACCCTCAACCCGCAACTCTCAACCCCGCTGGAGCCTCAAGCGCATTCATCGGCTACTGGTCACGTCGGCGACGTATCGGCAGGCCAGCCGGCGGTCGCATGAGGCGTGGGACGAGCAGACGCGCGAGGTTGCCGCCGCGCGCTGGCGGAGGGCGAGCACCGAAGATCCGGAGAATCGCCTGTTCTGGCGGATGAACCGCCGCCGGCTGGAGGGCGAGGCGATTCGCGATGCGCTGTTGTTCGTCTCCGATCGCCTGACCCAGCGGCGCGGCGGTCCGGGCGTGCGTCCGCCATTGCCGCCGGAGCTTCTGGTCACGCTCCTCAAGGATCAGTGGCCTGTCACGCCCGACGAAGTCGACCATCGGCGACGGAGCGTTTATCTGTTCGTGCGGCGGAATCTGCGGTACCCGATCCTGTCGGTGTTCGACCAGCCGGACACGAATGCGAGCTGTGCCGTGCGCGGCCGTTCCACGACGGCGCCGCAGGCGCTGGTGTTGCTCAATTCCGAGCTGACGCTCGACTGCGCGCAGGAGCTGGCCGTGCAGGTCGCTCATGACGTGGGAGGCGA
>JAHWKJ010000548.1 GCA_019347905.1 Planctomycetota bacterium | reverse complement strand
CACGACGCCGCTGGCGATCGCCGAGGGCATCAGCTCGCGGCTCGCGCAGGCCGTCATCGCCGCCGAAATCGACGGCCGCATCGTCGATTCCGCCCGCCCGCTCGGCGAGTCGGCGAACGGGGGCGGCAACGGACCCGTGAAGCTGCGGCTGCTCACCGACCGCGATCCCGAGGCACTGGGAGTGTTGCGGCACTCGTGCGCCCACGTGATGGCGCGGGCGGTGATGCGTCTGTTCCCCGGCACCGGACTGGCCTTTGGTCCGACCACGGGGCAGGGTTTCTATTACGACTTCGACCTCGGCACGAAGATCAGCGAAGACGACTTTCCGCGGATCGAAGCCGAGATGCAGCGGATCGTCGGCGACGCCGAACCGTTCCAGCGGTTCTCGCTGTCGCGCGACGAGGCGCGCCGCCTCTGCGCCGATCTCCAGCAGGAGCTGAAGGTCGAGCACATCGACACGGGCCTGGCCGACCACGAGAGCCTCAGCTTCTACCGGCAGGGCGAATTCGTCGATCTCTGCCGGGGGCCGCACATCCCCGACGCCGGCCGCATCAAGGCCTTCAAGCTGTTGTCGATCGCCGGCTCGTACTGGAAGGGAGACGCGCAGAACAAGCAGCTTCAGCGGCTGTACGGCACCGCGTGGTTCAGCAAGAAGGACCTCAAGGCCTATCTCGAACGCATCGAAGAAGCGAAGAAGCGCGACCATCGCGCGCTGGGCAAGCAGCTTCGGCTGTTCGAGATCTCCAACGACGTCGGCCAGGGACTCGTGCTGTGGCTGCCCAAAGGGGCCACCGTGCGGGCGACGCTGGAAGACTTCATCAAGCGCGAGCTCCTCGCCCGCGGATACCAGCCCGTGTACTCACCGCACATCGGCCGCGTCGAGATGTACGAGACCAGCGGGCACTTCCCCTACTACCGCGAGTCGCAGTTCGCACCGATCTTCGGCCATCCCGCCGGGCAGCTTGTCGACTGGTGGAAAGCGCGGCTGGCGGACGGCGGACTTTCGGCGGACGACGAAGCGAAGCTGCTCGAATCGGCGCGGCTGATCGATTCCGCCTCGCCGGAGCTGGCCGCGTACGAGGGCCACTTGAAGCACGGCCATCCGGCCGAAGAGAAGCTGAAGACCCTCCGCGCCTGGGAGCTGATGCAGGAGCGTTTTCTGCTCAAGCCCATGAACTGCCCGCACCACGTGCAGATGTACAAGGCCCAGCAGCGCAGCTATCGCGATCTGCCGGTGCGGCTGGCAGAGTTCGGCACCGTCTACCGGCACGAGCAATCGGGCGAGCTGTCGGGGATGCTTCGCGTCCGCGGCTTCACGCAGGACGATGCGCACCTGTTCTGCACGCCGGAGCAGGTCGAAGACGAATTTCGCGAAACTGTCGAGCTGGTGCAGTTCGTGCTCTCCGCGGTGGGTCTCGAAGATTACCGCGTGCAGCTTTCACTGCGCGATCCCCTCGGCGACAAGTACGTGGGCAGCGAAGAGAACTGGCGGCAGGCCGAGGAATCGCTCCGCCGCGTGCTTACGCAGATGGGCCTGGCGTTCGAGACCCGCACCGGCGAGGCAGCGTTTTACGGCCCCAAGGCCGACTTCATGGTCCGCGACTGCCTGGGCCGCGAATGGCAGCTCGGCACCGTACAGCTCGATTACAACCTGCCGGAGCGATTTGAATTGGAGTACGTCGGTACCGACAATCGTCCGCACCGGCCGGTGATGATTCACCGCGCGCCGTTCGGCTCGATGGAGCGGTTCGTGGGCATGCTCATCGAGCACTTCGGCGGCGCGTTTCCGCTATGGCTGGCCCCGGAGCAGGTCCGCGTGCTGACGGTGAGCGAGAAATCCGACGACTACGCCCGCGAGGTCGAGCGCCGCATGCGCGCCGCCGGCTTCCGCACGACGGCCGATCTGCGCAGCGACAAGGTGAACGCGAAAATCCGCGACGCGCAGCTCGAGCTCATTCCCTACATGCTGGTCGTGGGCCCGAAAGAGGCGGAGACGGGCGCCGTGGCCGTCCGCGACCGCATAGCCGGCGATCTGGGCGCGATGCCGCTCGATGAGGCGATTGCGCTCTTGCGGAAGGATGTCGACAAGCGCACCGTGCGGCAGGTGGTCAAGAGCGACATCGCCGTCGTCGAGTCCGCGGCCGAGGAAGGGCACGAGTATTAAGGTTGAGGGTTGAGGGTTGAGGGTTGAGGGTTGAGGGTTGAGGGTTGAGGGTTGAGGGAATGCGAACGCTCAACGTCCAACGCTCAACGTCCAACGTTCAACGTCCAACGCTCAACGTCCAACGCTCAACGTCCAACGCTCAACGTCCAACGTTCAACTGCCAGCGTTCAACGTCCAGCTTTGAACGATCGGGCGTGGAAATGGCCGTGCAATGCGCATGGGGGCGTTGAACGTTGCAGGTTTGACCTTGAACGTCGTCTTCAAACTCTCAACCCTGAACCCTCAACCCTCAACGCAAAAACACGTTCACGCTCGTCTGCACTTCGACGTCGAATAGGGCGTCGTCGGCCAGACGCAGCGGGGCGACGGCCGCCACGCGCACGGCAATGTTCTCGCGGATCTGGACGTGAAAGCCGGCCGTCATGTTCAGAATGTCGCGGCGGCCGGCGGCGCTGCCGAAGTTCAGCGCGAGTGTTTCAGCCATCCCCGGCGCGGCCATTGCCAGGTTCCCGCCGATGGCTTCGGCGTCTTCCAATGTCGTGGTGTAGTGGACCTCGACGATCCCGGCGACGCCGGTGATGCCGCGGGCGTCGGGGTTCCGCGAGAGCCACACGCCGCCGCCCAGATCCACGTGCAACAGGTCCTGGTTGTCGAGCTTGCCGAGCGTTCCGCCGCCCGCAAGTGGACTGTCGACGTCGATCGGATTGGCCGACGTGGCGAAGTCGCCCGAAATGAAGCCGTGGTAGAAGTACCACGGATCCGGCGTCGAGAGGATCGCCACAAACGGCTGCACGTGGAACGCCTCGTTCTGAATGCGGTAGCGCGTGTTGAACAACCGTCCGGAACTGTCGCTGCCGGTGGGCGCATCGAGGCCGACGCCGACGGTGAAGATCGTCGCGTCGGAACGGTACAGCATCCACTTGAGAAAGGCGTTGAGGTTCCCGCGCACGCCGCTGCGGGCCTCGATGGGATCTTCCTCGAATTCGAAGCGGCTGGTGAAGGGCATGCGGGCTCCGATCGACATCCAGCCGTCGCCCAGCAGGTTCTCGAAGCCGAACGTGTAGCGGTCGACGCTCACGCTTTGCTGGCTGGTGTTGAGCAGCGTCACTTGCTGGGCCAGGTTGTCAGTCACGACCACCAGGCCGTCATTCTGGGGGCCGCTGAGCGCGTTGTGGAAGTAGCTGTGCATGAAGAACAGCCGCTGCTGCGGGGCGGCGCTGTTGTTCTCGGAGGGGTTCATCCGTGTGGCGCCGCCGCCGAGCGGCACGTCGCTCGAACCGGCGGCCGTGGTGATGAACCGGCGCTGCGTGCCGTTGGCCGCAACCTGCAACTGGAACGAATTGAACTGCATCTGCACGCTGGAGCCCAGGAAATCGCCGAACATGTTCGGCGCGCGCGAGGCCACGCGGCTGCGGGTTGTGCGCGGCGGCGGCGGCGTCTGCGGCGGCGGCTGACTTGTCGGCTGTTGCTGCGCCGGCGGCTGATCAGGCTGGGGCACGGGGCGCGGCGGCTGGGCCGGCTGGGTCGCGGCATCAGGAGCGGGCTGGTCCTCCGTGCGCGGCGCCTCCGGCTGCCCCTCGGCATCCGGAGCGGGCGGAACGGGCTGGTCCTCGACCTGCGCCAGCGAAACGGAGGCGCGGCCAACGCTCCGTTCAACAGGCTGCCACGTCTGAACTTCCTGGGCGAGGGCGGCCGTCGTCGCCGCGGCGGCCACGACGCCCGCGCCCCATCGCAGCGCGCGAAGCATTTCAATCCCCCCTGACACCGACGCACTTTTCCGCACACGGGGTCAGACCCCTTTGCGGACCATACACTCTGCAACAGTCACCATCGCTCGTCCGCAAAGGGGTCTGACCCCTTCGCGCGCACGCACCGATACGAGTCCTATCGGTCGCACCGATCTGAGGGGATTAGTGCAGGTGCGCGACTTCGACGAAGATGCGCAAGCGGGCGGTCGCGCCGGTCGCGCGGAAAGCAGCAGTCGTCGCTGTTGCGCCGCTGCGCTCGCGCGACGGGCGCGAGAGGAATGCGCCGCGCAGAGGCAAGCATCAGCGGGAGGCTGCGTGCGGATCGAGAGGTGGTTGATCTTGTAGGGCGTCGAGCGTCACGGCGACACAGACGACTACCGCGAGCAACTCGCCGCCACGCTC
>JAHWKJ010000058.1 GCA_019347905.1 Planctomycetota bacterium | reverse complement strand
TGGGCCGAAGCGGCGGCGATCTACCGTTACCCCATCAACGCGGCGGTCTGCGTCCCCAAAGCCGGTGCCCGCGTGATGCCCGGCACGATCGACGTGGCCGGTTACGCACTCGCGTCCGGCGAGCCGGGAACGTCGATCGAGCGCGTCGAAGTCTCCGCCGACGGCGGCCGCACCTGGACCGATGCCAAACTTCACGGCCCGCAGCAGGCATTCTGCTGGCGGCTGTGGAACGCGCAACTCGCCGTCGATCGGGCAACCAGCCGGCTCACGGTGCGGGCGACCGATTCCCGCGGCCATGTCCAGCCGCGCGAGGCTCCCTGGAATCTCAAGGGCTATCTCTACAACGCCTGGCACCACGTGCCGGTGGAAGTCAGCGGTTGACGCTGCGCACCGGGCAACAGCCCGGCGGGCAGACGTCGGCGAGGGCCGGCATGGAGCCGACCGTCGGCCGCGATGTCGTCGGCGACAGCCGTTCCTCGATCAGCTCGCGCAGCATCGAGACGAACCGCGGATGCGTGCCCACGGTCGCGGCGCGGACCATCGTCAGCCCCAGTTCGTCGGCCGTTGCCCGCGCTTCCACGTCGAGGTCGTACAACACCTCCAGATGATCGGACAAGAAGCCGATGGGCATCAACACGACGCTCTCGACGCCGCCCGCCACGAGTGCACCGAGATGATCGCAGACATCCGGCTCCAGCCACGGGTTTTGCGGGCGGCCGCTGCGGCTCTGATACACCAGCCGCCAGCGCTCCTCGCCCATACCCGTCGCTTCGGCAACGAGCCGTCCCGTCTCGTGTAGCTGCGCCTCGTAGGCGCACTCGGCCGCCATCGATGCCGGGATGCTGTGCGCGGTGAACGCCACGTGCGTCGTCGCCCGCAGCTTCGGCGGAACCTCGGACAGCGCCTCGCGCAGACGGTCGGCGTTCGCCTCAACGAAGCCGGGATGATTGAAAAACGCCCGCACCTTCTCGACCCGCGTCGCACCCGGCCCGACGGCAGCGCGGGCCTCGTCGATGTTCTCCAGATATTGCCGGCAGCTCGAATACGAGCTGTACGCCGCCAGCACCACGGCCAGCGCACGTCGCACCCCCGCGGCCGTCATCTCGCGCACAGCGTCCTGGAGCAGCGGATGCCAGTTGCGGTTCCCCCAGTAGATCGGCAGGTCGATGCCGTGCACGTCCAAATCGCGGCGGAGCGCGGCGATCAGCTCTCGCACCTGATCGTTCAGCGGACTTCGGCCGTCAAAGTGTTCGTAGTGCTCGGCCACCTCAAGCATCCGCTCCCGCGGCACATTCCGCCCGCGCAGCACGTTCTCGAGAAACGGAAGCACGTCCTCACGTTTCTCCGGCCCCCCGAAGGCCACGATCAGAATGGCATCGTACGGCGCGCTCATGCGTCAGCAACCCAGCGGCCTGCCGTGGGACCGATCTCAATCCGTCCATCGTTTTCCAGCCAAATCGGCTCTTTGCGTGCCTTCGCGCCTTCGCGTCGAACGCCCTCAGCCCTGCGGCAGCTCGACTCGGATCGACAGCTCGCGGAGCTGCCGGTCGTCGACGGGCGAGGGCGCGCCGCTCAACAGATCGCTGGCCTTCTGCGTCTTGGGGAACGCAATCACGTCGCGAATGTTGTCGTAGCCACAGAACAGCATCACCCAGCGGTCGAGGCCCAGCGCAATGCCCCCGTGCGGCGGCGCACCGTAGCGCAGCGCCTCCAGCAGAAACCCGAACCGCGCCTCCGCCTGCTCCTCGCTGATCCCCAGCAGGTCGAACACCGACTGCTGCACCTTCGGATCGTGAATACGAATGCTGCCGCTGGCGGCTTCGTAGCCGTTCACCACCAGGTCGTACGACAGCGCCCGCACCTTGCCGGGGTCGCTCTGAATCAGCGGCACGTCCTCGGGCATTACCGAGCAGAACGGATGATGCTCCGCGTCCCAGCGATTTTCGTCCTTGTTCCACGTCACCAGCGGAAAATCGACGACCCACAGGCAGTTCAGCTCCCGCGGATCGTACAGCTTCAGCTCCCGGCCGAGATGGTTCCGCAGCGCCGCCAGCGCAGGAGAACTCACGGCATCGGCCGCCGCCACAAACAGCAGGAGGTCGCCGTCCGCCGCACCGAACGCCCGTAGGATCTCCTGCCGCTGCTCGTCGCTGAAGAACTTGGCGATCGTCGATTCGAGCTTCCCGCCCACGACTTTGAAGAAGGCCAGCCCCTTCGCCCCGAAGTCGGCCGCGATCCGCGTGAGGTCTTCCTCGATCATGCGGCGGCTGTAGCGGTCGGCGGCTCCCGGAGCGCGAATGCCCCGCACGCGGCCGCCGGATGCGACTGCGGTCTTGAACACGCCGAAATCGCTCGCCGCCGCGATCCCGCTGATATCCACCAGCTCCATGCCGAACCGCAGGTCCGGCTTGTCGCTGCCGTAACGCTCCAGCATCTCGCGGTGCTGATAGCGCGGCAGCGGCAGTTGGAGCGTCTCGCCCCGGATGCCTTGCACCAGGTGCGCCAGCAGGCCGTCGATTTCGTCGAGGATGTCGTCGCGGTCGACGAAAGCCATCTCGACGTCGATCTGCGTGAACTCGGGCTGCCGGTCCGCCCGCAGGTCCTCGTCGCGAAAGCAGCGGGCGAGCTGAAAGTACCGGTCGCAGCCCGACACCATCAGGATCTGCTTGTAAATCTGCGGCGACTGCGGCAGCGCATAGAAGCTGCCGGGATGCACGCGGCTGGGCACGAGATAATCCCGCGCCCCCTCGGGCGTGCTCCGCCCGAGCATCGGTGTCTCGATCTCGAGAAAGTCGTGGCTGTCGAAGTAGTCCCGCGTGAGCTTGCACACCTGGTGCCGCACCCGCAGCGCCCGCTGGAGCTCCCGCCGCCTGAGATCGAGAAAGCGATACGTCAGCCGCAACTCTTCATTGGGCAGTTCACTGGTGCCGGGCTGAAACGGCGGCGTGCGGCTGCGGTTGAGCACTTCAAGCTGCGCCGCATGCAGCTCGACTGCACCCGTTTCGAGCTTCGGATTCACCCGGTCTTCCCCGCGGTGAGCGACATCACCCGTTACGCGAATGACGTCCTCAAGCCGCAGGCTGCGCGCCAGCTCCTGAATATCGGCCGCCAGGTCGAGCCGAAAGGCGATCTGCGTCTTCCCCCAGCGATCGCGCAGATCGACGAATACCACGCCGTGATGGTCGCGGTAGCTATCGACCCAGCCGCACAGCGTCGCCGCCCGGCCGACGTGCGCAGCGCGGAGTTCGCCGCAGGTACGAGTGCGTAGCACGGATAAGAACCTTCACTGGCGGACAGGGACAAGCCGAACAGCGGATTATAGGTGAGCGCTGCGCCGCCGCAAACGGCGCTGGGGCGGGCTTTCAGCTCTCAGCAGTCAGCCGTCAGTGGCGGATGTTGCCCGGCGATCTGACCCCGTCGCCACATCCGGCGAATCATTTGAAAGGGGGAATTGCGGATGGCAGACCCACCCGCATGAAGAATCGAGCGAATGCCTGCGAGAAATGTTCGACGAAGGGGGACTGCAAACGCCAACGATCCCCAATCTGCTCTGAGTGGCGGGTCAGATACGCAAAGGGAAGGCTGTAAATCTGCCGGAAATCCACGACCAGCGCCTCGCGATTGTTTCCGGGGTCATCGGGCGACGCCAGCATGTGCAAGCCTTCCCGCCGGCCACGTCGGACGTCTTCCCAAGCTCCCTTTTGCTTGAACTTCGGGTTCACCGCCTCGAACGCTGCCAACGTGGAGATGGGACACAGCGCTACGAACACGGCCTTCTGATTGGCCAGATCGCAGCTTTGCGTGACCACAATCAGATCGCCGCGATTGAGCGAAACAGTTTCTGCCTCTCCCCGCAAGCCGAATTCCGGATCGAACAGCGGGACCAGACATCCGGGCAGGAAATCGCCCTGCATCAGGTCAGCGCCGCGATGACGAATCCAGAACGGCGTCATCGCCTCATTCGTCCCATTCGTAGGGCAAGGGCCGGAGTTCGCCGGCAATTTCGTAGCGAACCAGCACCGAACCCACCGGAACCAGCGGCACGCTTTCGTAATCCAGCGTTTCATCGTCGGCCCCGTTCAGGCGCGACAGCAGCCGTTCAGCGCGGTCCTCCCAGTGGCTGGTGGCCCGCTCCGCCGCATCAGACAGAAAGCGACCTTCGCATCCCTGCGCCTCGGGGAAGGACCGCACGATGACCACAGAGTGCTGCGGCGGCAAATCGGCAACGGCTGGCATTACTGAATCATCTCCCGAGTCTTGTCCGTGATGCACGCCTCGAAGACCTGATTCTTCCGGTCGTGCAGAAGTTCAAAGAATGCCCAGAGCTTGCCGTCATCCTGCGGAACCCTCTCGGTGCGAAACAGGTCGATGTCCACAACGACCGACGCGACTTCCGGGGCAGGCGGTTCGATCAAGGCTTCGGTCAAGATCGTCGTGCACCCAATGTCTTCCTGTGGGATCGTCAGTTGCATGAACAGTCCCGAAAGAGCTTGCGGCAGCCCCGGAGCGACTTCAGGGACAGTGAGCAGGTACTCTTTCAAGTCGTCGAACGGAAGCGGGATATCGATGCGGTTGATGTAACGGACCGCCAGTCGGGTTGCCTCTTCCGGTTGGACGACATCTCGGTAAAGGGCCCAAAGTCGTTGCGCCTCGTCACGAAATGGCTTCCAACTCTCATAAGGTGCGAGGCGACTCATTGTGAAACCGTCGAGTCGCATCTGAACGATCTGCTTCTCATCGCGGCTCTTGAACAAGAACCCCATCGGCTTCTGGCTGGCTGACGTGGACACCCCCGTCCGCTCAGCCCTGAAGCGTCCCTGGAATAGGCTCCGACCTGCTTTGCCGGGATACTCATCGCGGATCGAATCGTGCAGTCGCTCCAAATCGTCCAGTCGCACGCTTTCGGAAGGCCGAACGCCAATATCGATGATCGCTTCGGTGATCGGCGCTTTCGAGTACTGAGTCCGTGAGGGCATGCAATCAATTCTACTTCTGGAACTGAGGCGCTACAAAGCGCCTTCGGAACGAATCGACAACGCCGCCGGAACGCGGCATCCGTCAGAGATCGCGGTGGCCTGCTACGGCCCCATGTTCGGCCCCGCGCGGCGCAGGTCGCCGTCGCGCAAGGTCACGCCGGTGGCGTCGAAGTGCTCGCCCAGGGGGACGGCGAATTTGCGGCTGACGCCCCAGGCTTCGCGCATCTGGGAGAGCGTGACTGCTCCTTCGGCCTCCAGCAACGCACGGCAGGTGGCGCGGGCGGACTCCAGGGCTTCCGGCGTGAAGTACATGCCGTCGGCGACACGCACCAGCAGGCCGTCTTCGACGCAGAGGTTCAGGAGCGGCTCGACTTCCTCCTGCGGCATGCGGACGGCGGCGGCGAGTTCTTTGGAAGTGGGCGGGGCGAGGCCGGCGGTGCGGATGGACTGGAGCATCTGGTCGCGGGCCTGTTGCTGCTTCTTCGTCAGCCGCACCTGCGCGTCGGCGGGGCCGAGGTTGTCGCCGACTTCGACCAGTTCGCCTGCGGTCACCAACTCGGTAAAGATAGCGTCGAGCAGAGCGGCGCCGGCGATGGAGCGGCAGGCGGAAACGAGCAGCGACTTCGGCAGCGCACGCCGTGGCTGGTGTCGCTGGAGCTCTTCCCGCACCGTGCGCATCACGGCCTTCTTCAGCCGCGCCAGCTTTTCGGCGTGGACGAGCAGCCGGCGGTCGCGGGCGCCGGCGGTGCCCAGGGTGCCGGCCTGCTTCAGCTCTTCGACCAGCGGCCGATAGCGGTCGGAGCGCACGCCGGCGCGCCACGCGGCCTCGAAGGGCTCTTCGTCGACGGCGTCGCGCTCGGAGAGAAACACCGCCAGCCGCTCGCGTTCGGACGGCGAATGAAGGGCAGCGCCGAAGCCTTGCGGATCGCGGACCCGCTTGCCGATGGGAACGGCGGGGTCGATCACCGTTCCGCCCGCGACCGTCACCTGCGGCGAGGCGCGGCGGAGGATGAACCGCTGGCCCCACGCGGCCACGACCGGCTCGCGGGTGCGCAGCTCGGCGTAGCAGCGCTGGCCCGGCTTCAGGGGCTGGTCCTTCAGGATCAGCCGCGCCGGCGCTTCGCTGGTGGCGAGGTGCAGGTTGAGCTCCATGCGATTCTTGAGCACCAGCGGGCTGGATTTCAGCGCCCGCAACTCGACCAACAGCCGCCGCGACGGGCGCAGCCGGCCTGGCGTGGCCAGCTCCATGCCGCGGGCGATCTCGTCCTGCTTGAGGCCGGCGAGATTGATCGCGGTTCGCCGACGGGCGCCGCTGTCGGCGGCGCTCGTGCCGTGGATCTCCACGCTGCGGACGCGGACTTCTCGGCCTTGCGGCAGGAGGTCCAGCATGTCGCCGGCGCGGACTTCGCCGCTGAGCACCGAGCCTGTGGCGACAGTCCCGTGCCCGGTGATGGAAAACACGCGGTCGACCGGCATGCGGAAGAAGTCGCTGGCCTCGGCCCACGAAGTTGCGGCGGCAATGCGGGCCAGCGTGGTCCGCAGCTCTTCGATACCTTTGCCGGTTTCCGACGAGACGCACACGATGGGGCAGCCTTCGAGAAACGTGCCGGCGGTGAGTTCCTCGATTTCGGCCTGCACCAGCTCGACGAAATCCGGCTCGACCAGGTCGATCTTGGTGATGGCAACGGCCCCGGCGCGGATGCCGAGCAGGTCCATGATGTCGAGGTGCTCGCGGGTCTGCGGCATCACGCCGTCGTCGGCCGCCACCACCAGCAGGGCGATGTTTACGCCGGTGGCGCCGGCAACCATGTTCTTGACGAACCGCTCGTGGCCCGGCACGTCGACGACGCCGAACCGCACGCCGTCGGATTCCCAGTGCGCGAAACCGAGATCGATGGAGATGCCGCGGGCCTTTTCCTCGGGCAGGCGATCGGTGTCGATACCCGTCAGGCGTCCGACCAGCCGCGTCTTTCCGTGATCGATATGCCCTGCCGTGCCGACGAGGACGTGCTGCGCTGCCGAAGTCATTCAGCAATCATCGGCTGTGGTCTCGGGGCCTGCAAGCGGATCGCTGTCGCATCGCTCGTTCGGGTTTGGATCCGCTGCTCGGCTGCGGTAAAATCGTGGGGCACCGCTTCATGGTCCGACAGGACGGAACTGCCGTGTCCCGCTCCCACGTTCGCTCGACCGGCTGCCGCGAGTTTCAGTCGCTGGCGCGCACCCGCCGCGAAGTGTTGAAGGTCGGCGCGCTGGGTACGCTCGGCTTTGGACTGGCCGATCTGTTGCGGCTCGCGCCGCAGGCGAACGCGGCTTCTCCGGCGGCCGGCGGCAAGGCGAAGCCGGTGCGGGCGGTCATTCTGCTGCAGAAGTATGGCGCCCCCAGCCAGATCGATACCTGGGACATGAAGCCCGAAGCGCCGCCGGAGATCCGCGGCGAGTTCGCGGCGATTCCCACCGCGATTCCCGGCTACCGCGTCTGCGAGCACATGCCGTTCGCGGCGAAGCACGTCGGCCGGATGACCATCGTCCGCTCGATGGCCCATACCGTCGCCAATCACAACCCGGCCACATATTACAGCCTGACAGGCCGCACCAGCGAGGCCGACGTCGTGCAGGTCGGCTCCAAGCCGGACGACTGGCCGAACATGGGCGCGGCACTCGCGAAGTTGCGGCCGGGCGACGGCCGCCTGCCGGAGTCGGTCGTGCTCCCGCACCTCACCTACGACCAGATCTACACCACGCCCGGCCAGTTCGGCGGCATTCTCGGCAAGCGCTACGATCCCTTCGTCATCGCGCAGGATCCCAGCCGGACGGATTTCTCGGTCGAGACGCTCCAGTTGCCGCAGGGGCTGTCGATCGATCGCCTCGACGACCGGCGGCGGCTCCTGGAGGCGGTCGACCGGCAGCAGCGGAACGTCGAACAGACCGCCGCCGTCGTCGGCATGGACCAGTACTACGACCGCGCGTGGTCGCTGCTGACTTCGCCCGACGCCAAGCGCGCGTTCGACATCAACGCCGAGCCGGATGCGGTCCGCGACCGCTATGGGCGAAACATCGTGGGCCAGAGCATGCTGCTGGCCCGCCGGCTGGTGGAAGCGGGCGTGAGCTTCGTCACCTGCTATCACGGCTTGAACCCGGGCGACCTCAGCGGCTGGGACACGCACACCGATAACTTCAACGGCCTCAAGAACCGGCTGCTCCCACCAGACGACCGCGGCTTCGCGGCGCTCATCGAAGATCTCGACGAGCGCGGCCTCCTGGATTCGACGCTGCTCGTCTGGGGCGGCGAGTTCGGCCGCAGTCCCAAGATCGGCAAACCCGCGGTGACCGAGCGGATCGCACCTGCCGGTCGCGACCACTGGCCGTTCGCGTATTCGATCGCATTGGTCGGCGGCGGTGTGAAGCAAGGCCACGTCTGCGGCCGTACCGACCACATCGGAGCCTATCCTGTCGGCACGCCCTACGGCCCGGAGGACCTCGCGGCGACGATCTTCTGGGCGTTGGGCATCGATCCGCGGACGCACATCCACGACCGCCTCGGCCGGCCCTTCCCACTGGCCGAAGGCCTCCCGGCGACCGAATGGTTCGCGTAACGCTGATTGACCCTGTTTCCCGGCCGCCTTACACTGGAAAATGACAGGCGGGCGAGGTGAACAGCAGCTTCCGACCGGGGGATTTGCGATGCCAGCCAGACGACGGCTGCCGACAGCGGGCCGTTTCATTGCTTACGGGTTGATCGCCGCGGCGGTGCTGGTGCCTGCGCCGTGCCGCTTATTCGCGCAGGCGGCGGCCAAATCCAATTCCGTTGAAGAGCATGTGACGACGGTCGACGGATGGCGGCTGCCGATCACGTACTTTCCGGCCCGCGATAAGGAAGCGCCCGTCGCGATCCTGTTGCACACGCAGGGCGAGAACCGGCTGGTGTGGATGCGGAACGGACTGGCCCCGGCGCTCGCCAAAGCAGGGTTTGCCGTCGTGACGGTCGATCTGCGCAAGCACGGCGAGGCGAAAAACACCCTCACGGGAGAAGGCGCCGCAGAACCGAGCACCCACGATTACAAAGCCATGGTCCTCGCGGACCTGCCGGCCGTAAAAAGCTTCCTGTTCAAGGAGCACCAGGACGGGCAGCTCAACATGGCGAAGACGGCGATCATCGCGGCGGGAATGAGCGCGCCGATCGCGATCAACTTCGCCGCGCAGGACTGGGCGCTGCGTCCGTTCAACGACGCCCCCACGCTTGCCGCCAGCACGCCCCGTGGCCAGATCGTCAAGGCGCTGGTGCTGCTTTCGCCGGAAGAGAAGCTGACGGGGGTGGCGACGGCCGCCGCAATCCGCGACCTCCGCGTGGTGCCGGTGTTCGGCGTATTGATCGGTCACGCGCCGACGGAAGAGCGGAACGCGAAAAAAATGCACAGTTCTTTGTCGGCGCTCTCGGGCAACGAGAAGCGCATGCTGATTAAGGACGTCGACAGTCCCCGCACGGGGGCCGAGCTGATCGGCCGCAGCCAGCAGTTCGACCGGCTGATGTTCGGGTTTTTGAAGACCTTCGTGCTCGACCTCGAAATCCCCTGGGCGAACCGCCAGAGCAGACTGCTGCGCACCGGCGGTTGAGCGAACTGCGGCAATGGTCCCGTAACTTGCAGCCGGCGAAGCCCACGGGCCAGAACCCGTGGGCTTGGAGGGCCACACAAGCGTGCTTCGCTGGCGGCTGTTTCTGTCCGCGGTGCTCATTCCGGCCTTCGCCGCCGCGTTCTGGCTCGACAGCGTGCTGGGTCCGCAGGCGTGGGTGTTGTTGGCGGTGTGCCTGGTGCTGGCCGGCCGCTGCGCCTGGGAATTTGTCTCGCTCGTGCGGGCGCGGAACTTCGCCCCGTCGGTGTGGCTCGCCATCCTCGGCTCGCTCGTCGTCACCGCCTCCGGCTGGACGCTGCACGTGCTGCCCCGGCCGGTCCACGATCCGCTGTCCGCCCTCGGAGCGGTGACGGCAGCATTTGCGGCCATGGTGATGGCCGTGTTCTTCAAAGGCTGCCTCGCTTACCGCTCGCCCGGACGCACGGTCGAGACGGTGAGCTGCGAAATCCTGATTATCGCCTACGTCGGTATTCTGACCGCCGTCACCGTGCAACTCCGCTGGATCGCCGACGGTCAGGCCGGATACCTGGCGCTGGGATCGCTCCTCGTCGGCACGAAGTGCGGCGATACGGGCGCCTACACGCTGGGACGGCTGTTCGGACGGCGGAAGATGGTGCCGCTGCTCAGTCCCGGCAAAACGTGGATGGGCGGCTTAGGCGCGCTCGTGGGCGGCGGCCTGGGCACGTGGGCCTGGCTGGCGTGGACGACGCCGCTGTTCAATCCCCAGTGGGAGCCACCCGCCGCACACTGGGCGATCCTGTTCGGCGTGGTGCTGGGCGCGGTCGGACTGATCGGCGACCTGGCGGAGTCGCTCATCAAGCGCGACGTGGGCCGTAAGGATGCCTCCCCGCTGTTCCCCGGCTTCGGCGGCCTGCTGGACCTGCTCGACAGCATCCTCTACGCCGGCCCGGTGGCTCTTGCGCTCTGGTACGTATTGCCGCTCGTGTGAGAGCCGCGAGCGCGTGACGCGACCGGCGGCATCTCAGGATGATCTCCATCTCCGGCCGGTTTGACAGGTGCGCCCGCCCTCTGCTGTAATGCGTTCGCGGACAGAACGGAGTCGCAAGCGAGAGCACAAGTCTCATGCCGCGCGTCTGGCGGTATCATCCCTTCGACGAAGCGCGGGTGCGGCAACTTTGTGCAGAGCTGCGCGTTTCGCCGCTCCTGGCGCAGGTGCTGCTCGCGCGGGGCTATGGATGCCGGAAGAGCGCCACGGAGTTCCTCTCCGCCAAGCTGAATGACCTGCACGATCCGCTGCTCCTGCCCGGCTGCGAAGACGCGGCCGAAGCGATCGTGCGGGCCGTGCACGGGCGCCGCCGGATCACCGTCTACGGCGATTACGACGTCGACGGCGTCACGGCCACGGCCATCCTCTGGCATTGTCTGAAGCTCACCGGCGCGAACGTCGATTACTACATCCCCTCGCGGCTCGAAGAAGGCTACGGCCTCAACGAGCAGGCGCTGCGGCGGCTGCACGCCGAGGATCCGCGTCGGCTCGTGGTCAGCGTCGATTGCGGGATCGCCAGCCTGCACGAGGCCGCCCTGTGCCGCGAGCTGGGGCTGGAGCTGATCGTCACCGATCACCACGCGTTCGCGACCCCCCCTGGCCCCCCCTTGGCAAGGGGGGGAAGTGCGATTCCCCCCCTTGGTAAGGGGGGGTTAGGGGGGGTGGACAGCGGTGAAAACGTTCGGACCCCCCCCTTAGTAAGGGGGGGAAGTGCGGGGCCGCGGTTGCCGGAGGCGACGGTGCTCGTGCATCCGCGGCTGCCGGGGAGCGAATATCCTTTCGGCGAATTGTGCGGAGCGGGGGTGGCGCTGAAGCTGGCGTGGTCGATCTGCCGGCGGCTGGGCGATGGGCGGAAGGCTTCGCCTGCCATGCGCGAGTTCCTTATGGGCGCGGTCGGGCTGGCGGCATTGGGGACCGTGGCGGATGTCGTTCCCCTGTGCGGCGAGAACCGGATTCTGGTGCGCTATGGGCTCTCGAGTCTCCTGGAGCGGCCGTCGACGGGCCTGAAGGCACTGCTCAACGTCGCAGGTCTCGGCGATCGCCGTTGTCTCGAGGCCGAACATATTGGATTCGCGCTCGCGCCGCGGATCAACGCCGCCGGACGTCTGGGGCAGGCGCGGCTGGCGGTCGAGCTGTTGACCACCGGCGATCCGGAGCGGGCCGAGGCACTCGCGAAGTACCTCGACGAGTTGAACGGCAAGCGGAAAACCGTCGAGCGGCGGATCTTCAAGCGGGCGCGGCAGCTTGTCGACGAGCATCCCGACTGGGAGCACGCCCCAGCGCTGGTCCTGGCCGACGCCGACTGGCATCCGGGCGTGATCGGCATCGTCGCCAGCCGCATCGCCGAGCATTATGGCAGGCCGGCGCTGCTGTTGGCGGTCGATGCGGAAAGCGGTCTGGCCCAGGGCTCGGGCCGCACGTTCGCCGGTTTCGACCTGCACGCGGCGCTGGCCGGCTGCGGCGGCCTGCTCGTCTCGTTCGGCGGACATCAGGCGGCGGCGGGACTGAAGCTCGCGGCCGACCGCGTCGACGAGTTCCGCGAGGAGTTCTGCCGCGTCGTCGCCGCACGGCACACCGCCGCAAGCCGCGATCTGGAAATTCGAATCGACGCCGAAGTGCGGCTGGCCGACGTGCATCGCCATGCGGTCGTCGAGCTGGATCGGCTCGGCCCGTTCGGCTGCGAGAATCCCAAGCCGGTGTTTGCGGCCACGAACGTCGAACTGGTCGAGCCGCCGCGACGCATGGGGGAAGGCGAGCATCATCTGTCGCTGCGGGTGCGCCAGTACGGCACGGTGCTGCGGGCGATCGCCTTCGGCCGCGGGGAGTGGGCCGACGAGATCGCGAAGTGCGGCGGTCCGCTGTCGATCGGCTTCACGGCCGGCCTCAACACCTACAAGGGTTTCGAGCGGGTCGAGCTGCAGCTCGAAGACTGGAATGCGGCCGGAGCGTAGCACAAGCTGCCAGCTTGTTCCGTAGCATAACCTGCCCGCTTGTGCGAACCTGACGGCTGACTGACGAACGCGTTCCATGAGAGGTTGGCAGCATGCGTTGGCAAATGCTTTCGCTGGTGGTGGTGGCGACCGGCTTGTCGAATGCCCTTCATGCAGAGGGCGACGGAAAGGAAGGCGGCTTCCGGCCGCTGTTCGACGGCGAAACGCTCGAGGGCTGGGAGGGCAGCGAGAAATGGTTTCGCGTCCAGGAAGGGGCCATCGTCGGCGGATCGCTCAAGGAGCGCATCCCGCGCAACGAGTTTCTGTGCACGAAGGAGTCGTTCGGCGACTTCGAACTGCGGCTGAAGGCGAAGCTCATCGGCGAGGAAGGCCGCAATGCCGGCGTGCAGTTCCGCACGCAGCGGATTCCCGACCATCACGAGGTGATCGGCTACCAGTGCGACATGGGCGCGATGAACGGCCGCCCCATCTGGGGCTCGCTGTACGATGAATCGCGCCGCCGCAAATTCCTCGCGCACGGCGACGAAGCCGAGGTCAAGCGCGTCTTCAGGCCGGAAGACTGGAACGAGTTCGTCGTCCGGGCCGAAGGGCCGCGAATTCAGATCTGGCTGAACGGCGTCCAGACCGTGGACTACACCGAAGAAGACGCGAAGGTGGCGCGCGAGGGGATCATCGCCGTGCAGATCCACGGCGGGCCGCCGTCGGAGGCGTGGTACAAGGACATTCGGATCAAGTCACTCGGGAAGGATGGGGCGGTGAAGCCCGAATGACGAAATCCGAATGACGAAAGAATGACGAAGCCCGAATGACGAATGACGAAGCAGGGCCGACGTCGTCGCTCGTCCTGGTGGCAGACACCGTCAGTCCGTCGTTGCCGCTTCCATTGAGCGGCGTGAGCGGCGGCGCGAGTCGCCGCGACGGTGGCGCTCGCGTTTTCGCGGCGATCGATCGAGCAGCAGGGCGGCTGCGGGGACGGCCAGCGGCCACAGGCGACGGCCCCACGCTTCTTCCGCAGCGCGTGCGCGCGAGGTGTCTTGCGCGGCAGGGGTAGCCGATGTGCCGTTCCAGCCTGAATCGCCGGTTCGCCAGCGCGGCTGCGCACGGTCTTCGTCGAATAACCGGCCGGCGAAGTCGGCGTCGGTCAGTACGGCCTGCATGACCGCATCGGTCGGGTCGGCCTCTTCCGGCGGAACGGCGTCCACCGCCCCGGGCGCCGCACTGGTTGCGGCGGCTTGTGAAGAATGTGCGTCCGCCGCGGCCGCGGAAGGCGAGCCGGGGTCCTGAGCTTCCGGTTCCGGGAGCGGTACCGTTGAGTCTTGCGGCGCGACTTCGACCAGCCCCAGCGCGCGGGCCAGGAGCGACAGGGCGTCGAGCAGCCGCACGACCTCCGATGTGCGGGCGCCCTCCGCGAGGAAGTCCGAAACCGCACGCAGCCGCTCGTCCAACTCGCCCGAGATTTCAAGTCCGACCCAGGCGGCAATTGCATCGACAATGGCAGGAGCGAGCGACTCCGAGCCTCCTTCGACGAGTTGCTGCACGGGCGAGAGGTAGTCTTCGACGAACAGTTCGACGACGGCTGCCAGCAGGGCCCGCTGCTCGTCGGTGGTGAGCGAGTCTTCGTCGAAGACGCCGGTGAACAACGACGCCAGCAGGAGGCTGTTGAGCGCACCGCCGGCCGCGAGGGCCGCTTCCAGCGGCGTGCTGCGCGGATCGATGCCGTTCCCGCCGCCCGGAGCATCCGGCCCCTCGACGAGGTCGAACACGGTGACGATCTCGGAGCCTTCATCGGTAACGGCGATCTGCAGGCCGTCGTCCCCGCCCAGGAGTGCCAGTGCGCTGGGGCTGACGAGGCCGGGATCGTTCAGCAAACTGTCTAGCGTAAAGCCGCCGCCGCCGACCGACGCCAAAAGGCTCACCGTGCCGTCGCCGCTGTTGGCGACAATGAGATCGAAGGCCCCGTCGGAATTGAAATCGGCCGTGGTCAGCGCCACCGGGTTCAGTCCGCCGGTGTCGATCTGCTGCACGCCACCACCCGCCTGGAAGGCCGCGCGCACATCGGGAATAAACGCGACGGCGTTCGCGAACGGGGCGGCTGCAAACAGGCTGTTGCCGACGAGCACGGCCCCCTGCGTCGCGAAGCTGCCCAGCCCGCCGTCGAGCACCAGCGGGGACGTATCGTTGAAGAAGCCGCCGCCGACGCCCGGCAGTAGCTGGAACTGCCCGCTTTGGGCCCCCGTGACCAGCAAATCGTCGATGCCGTCCTGGTCGTTGTCGAAGAGCACCGTCGAGACGGGATCGACGCCGGCGTCCAACCGCGGGCCGATCGTCATCTCGATCGTATTCGTCCCTGCGGCCGCCCCCGCGACGGCCGGTGCGCCGAACAGCACCGAGACATCGTTCGACCCGCGATTGGACACCAACAGGTCCAACAGGCCATTGCCGTCGAGGTCGGCGACGGTGATGCCTGTGGGCGTGGTTCCGACGGCAAACTCCTTCGGCGGCGTGAAGCCCGCCGGCCCCAGGCCCTGGTACACGAGCACGCTGTTGGCCCCGGAGTTGGCGGCGACGAGATCGAGCAGTCCATCGCCATTGAGGTCCACGACCTGCACGCCGGCGGGTGCCAACAGCCCGTCGTCGCGGTCCTGCTCGAAGAGTCCCGCCGCGTCATCGGGATCGTCTTTGACGATCAGCCGGTCGAGCTGCTCGTTCGCCAGGATGAACTCATCGGTGCCGTCGCCATCGAGATCCGCCACGGCGACGGGGACGCTGCGGCCGGTGCGCTGGAAGGGCTGGAAGGTGCCGTCGCCGTTGCCCAACAGCGTCAGCACGTCGCCGAACTGGTTGCCCACGAGGAGGTCGAGCGCCCCGTCGCCGTCGATGTCCCGCACGCTGAGGCCCGTCGGTCCGCCGCCGGCATCGAGCGTGGCCCGATGCTGGAAGGTGCCGTCGCCGTTGCCCAGGAGGACGGCGATCGTATCGGAAGCGTCGTTGAGGATCGCGAGGTCGAGTTTGCCATCGCCGTCGAAGTCGTCGGTGACGGCGGCGGTCGGCGCGTCGAGCGGGTTGGAGCTGCCGGGGTCGGCGATCAACAGCGCCTCGGACGAAACGGCGTTGGCGAGCACGCCATGGCCGGTACCCGCCAGCAGCGCGAAGGCGTCGCGCTCACGATTGATCGTAATGACGTCTTCCAGCCCATCGCCGTTGAAGTCGCCGACGACGAGCGTCGTCGTCCCGTCGCGTGAGACGGGGAAGTAGACGTTCGGAAAGAGCGTGTTGTAGTTGTCTTCGACGTACTCCTCGAACTCGTCGAGTGCCGCGTCCAAACTGCCGGGCACAAGCCGGTTGATGTTCGATCCCAATTGCGCGCGTACGAATTCCTCAGCAATCCCGCGCAGCAATTCCTTCGCGGCCTGGCGAAAACTCCGCGAGTTGGCGATCTCCGACACTCCGCTGAGGACGGTGCCGAGGTCCTGCGTCGCCGCCCGGTACCTCAGTTCGGCCGCGAACAGGGGCTGACCGGGCGCCGACGTGCGGTTGCGGAACACGCTCAGCTCCGACGAGACCTGGTTCGTGGCCAGGATGTCGAGGTCGCCGTCCCGGTCCAGATCTGACAGCCGCACATCGGAGAGCGTGATGCCGGCGGCGAGATCGCGTCGAGCTCCGAAGCTGCCGTCGGCCTGCGCCGCGAAGACCGAGACGGTCCCGAACAACGCGTTCCCCACGATCAGATCGTTGCCGAATGCGCCGTCCAAATCGCCGGATACGATTCGTGCGGGGACGAAATCGGTCACCAGCAGGTCTGCCAGCGTGCCGCGGGGAAGGCCGGTCGCGGGATCGATCTCGACCGTGTAGACCGAGACCGAGTTGTCGCGAAGATTGACGGCGGCCACGCGGGCGCCGGCTCCGGTGGAAACGACCGCGATCGACCGCGCCGGGCGACCGCCGGCGGCGGCGGGGTTGAGCACGACCGGCGGCTCGAAAATGCCGTCCTGCCCCCGCCGGCCTGCCCGGATCAGGATCTCGCCCTGGCGGTCGACCAGCAGAATGTCGGCGGTGCCGTCGCCCGTCAGATCGACAACGTGGGGCGTGGCGGGTGA
>JAHWKJ010000057.1 GCA_019347905.1 Planctomycetota bacterium | reverse complement strand
CGAGCCTGGGGCGTGTGGCGGAAAAACGCGAGACAGGCGACTAGGGTAGGCCCCAACCGCGCATCTATAAGGGGGGCACCCCATAGTGCCCGCCCCCAGAATTGCGGTATCCAACTGGGGGGCGTTTGGCGCGACGTCCCCCCCCTAACAAAGGGGGGGCAGGGGGGGGTTCAAGCGACGTGTTGTTCCCCGCGACCCCCCCTAACCCCCCCTTAGCAAGGGGGGGAACAAAGTCGCGCGCGGCGAAGCGGCTCAGGAGCAAGGGCAGCAGCACGAGATCGGCGATCAGCCCTCCCACCATCGCGGCACTCACCAGCAGGCCGAAGTACACCAGCGGGATGAAATGCGACAGCGTGAGCACCGCGAAGCCCGCCACGAGCGCCAAGTTCGCGAACACCAGCGCGCGGCCGACGCCGCGGTGCGTGTCGCGCAATGCTTCTCCCGTCGAGAGGCCCGCCGCCTGCGCGCGGCGGAAGCCGGCGATGTAATGTATCGTGAAATCGACGGTCAGCCCCATCGACACGCTGGCGATCATCGCCGTCGCGATGTTGATCTCCAGCCCGAGCCACCCCATCCCGCCGATCACCAGCACGATGGGAAACAGGTTCGGCACCAGCGAGATCAGCCCGATCCGCAAGCTGCGGAACGCCACGGTCATCATGAGCGAAATGCCTGTCGCGGCCAGTAAAAAGCTGACAAGCTGGTCCCGCAACAGGTTCTGGATCAGGAACGCCAGCAGCACGTACAGGCCGGCGACTTCGACGTCGGAATTCGGAAACTCCTCCGCCAACTCGTCCCGCGCCCACTCCTGGGCGATCCGCTCGACGCGCGCAATCAGCGCCAGCTTGTCCTCGGCCGCGCGCTGTTCGCGGGCGCGCAGCACGATTCGCATCCGCCCTCGCCCGGGCGATTCCTCGCGGGGATTGTACAGCGTCTCCACGAACTCCGGCTGGACGTGCCTCAGCAGGTTCAGCTTCATGGACAACGGCGAGCGCGTCCAGAAAGCGGCGGTCAGCGCTCCGAACTCGCGCGTTACGTAGGCGTCCATCGCCTCCAGCGTATCGGTCAGCGAGACAACCCGCGTGAGCTGCGACGCTTCGCCCTCATCGCTGCGGTCGCCGACGCTCCCGGCGTGAACCAGCGACCTCAGCCGCTGCGTCAGACGTCCCACACTGGCCAGGTACGGCTCCGAAAGCTCGCCGGGCGCGGGGAAGTTCACCTCCCACGTCCCGGCCCCGCCCAGACGTTCTTCGACAAACACGAGTCCCTGCACGATCGGGCTGTCGCGGCGGAAGTTGCGGCTGAAGTCGGTCTCGACTTCGAGCCGGGCAAAACCCGCCCCGGCGAATGCGACCATCGCGGCGGAGATGGCCGCCACACTTTTCGGATGTCGAACGACCGTTTGCGCGAGCGACGCCAGCAACCGCACCATCCGGGCTTCGGCGGGCGCGCCGGCTGGCTCGGCCGCGAAGCGGCCGATGAGCGCACCGCCCGGCACAAAGGCGGCCACCGCCAGCAGCACCAGCAGCGTGGCCAGCGACATCATCAGCGCGAAACTGCGGACCGGCGTGACCTCGCTCGACAACAGGGCGGCGAAGCCCATCGCGGTGGTGGCGCACGTCCAGAAGATCGCCGGCAGCACTTCCACGAGCGTCTCGCGGAACGCCGGCAGCCGCTCCTGCCGCTGCCGCCGCAGCCGGTACTGCACAATCACGTGCGTGACGGTGGCCACGCCAATGATCGTGACCAGCGAATTCAGCATCGAGCTGACCATGCTGAGCCTGGCGCCGCTGACGACGAGAATCGCCTTCGTCCACACGACCGTCGCCAGCACGACCAGCAGCGGCAGGGCCACCCACCGCGGATTGCGGAACAGCACCACCATCACCGCCGACAGCAGGACCAGCGACCAGCGGAACAGCGTCTCGCCGTCCTCGTCCACGTAGCGGAACATATCGTGGACCTGCACCGGCTCGCCCACGACGAAAGTTTCCAGCCCGTGCCGCCGCTCGAAGTCGGCGGCCAACTCGCGGATGCGTGCGATCGTTTCGCCGCGGGAGACGCGCGCTTCCGCCTCAGGCTCGAGCCGCAACACCACCGCCGTCGTGCGATCGTCGTCGCCGAGCAGGATCCGCCGCACGAGCGGGTGCAGGTCTTCCGGCGGCATGCGCATCTCGCCGATCAGTGGGATCGGGACCGGCCGAGGCTCCGCGGCCTTCGCGAGATTGCGCGTGCTGGGCGCATTGACGCCCGGCACGCGCTGGAGGGCGGCCGACAGCTCGCGCAGGCGGCGCTCCGCTTCGGGCGTCAGTTCCCGAGTCTCTGGATCGAGCAGCGCCGGATCGCTGTAGGCGACCAGCGCGAATTCGTCTCCGCCGAACAATCTCTTGCTGCGGCGGTAGGCCTTCAGAACCGGAGCGTCGGAGGCGTACAGCGACTCGATCGAGCGGTCATAGTCGAGCCGCTGCGAAATTGGCCACGCCGCGGCCGTCAGCACGAGCGCCAGCGGAAACAGCACGAGCCGGTAGTCAATAAGCGCATCGACCAGCCGCGCGACGGCGCTGCGATTGACGTGCGGCGCCGGTTCGTCGCGGGCCATTATTCACTGCGTCAGGGCGGGCGGAGAGTGTCAGGCAGCGCGGCGACTATAGCGCGTGAAGCCCACGGGTTGCAACCCGTGGGCTTCTTCCGGCGAATGCGCTGAACTCAAACGCTGATGACGCGCCGCCTGCGAGCGCTACGGCGTCGAGACCTTCAGGAAGAAGTCGTCCGGCCCCTTGGTCGTGTAGTACGGGTACTGCACGACGGCCGGCGGCTGATTCGGCGGCGGGTACACGAGGCCCTGCGGATGGTTGTAGCGGAACCAGTGATGGTGCGTGGGGTACCAGCCGTCGCCGGGATCGTAGACGCCGTGGTTCTTCCACGTGCCGTAGAAGCCCTGCCCATAGGCGCCGGCGGCGCCTGGTGCGCCGTGAGCGCCGGCGTATGGTCCTGCACAGGCGGGGCAGCCGTGTCCGCCGCACGTCGGGCAGCCGCCGCCCTGGCCCTGCAGCCAGACCGCGCTGGACTGATGATGATGCAGGTGCTCGTGCGTGGCGGCAATGAAGTGATGCGGGTGATGGATCGCCGGCCCACTGTAGGGATGGGTGACGTTGGCGGCGTTCGCGGGCGGGTGCCGCCTGTGCGTGTCGCCATGCTTCAAGAGCCAGCCCGCCTGCTGGATGTCGCCGTGCGTCGATCCGTCGTCATAATGGACGGCGTGCTGCGCGCCCGAGGGCGATTGTCCGCGGATGGTCTGCGGCGCACTCTGGCAGCCGGCGGCGAGTATCGCCCCCAAGGCCGCCAGCGTGCAGGCGAAGCGAGCGTTCATCAGGTCCCCCCGAAATGGCTTTGCCCAAAAAGGGGACTGTCCCCCTCTCAGTCGCTTTTCACAACCGCCAACGGCACAGTCGGAAGGGGACTGTCCCCTTTTTGGGCAAAGCGGAGATTGGCAGGCGGTCGAAGTCTTCTCGACTGGTATCGGCCGATTCAAACGGCAGAATGCGGAAAACCGGCCCAACCGGACCAAACCGAGGATCAGCCGTGCTCAACCTTTCCCACGACAACGCCGTTTACTGGATCTCCTTCGCGCCCGATGGAAAAACGCTGGCCTCCGCCAGCCTCGACAACACGGTGCGGCTGTGGAATCTCGACACGGGAGAGGTTCGGCAGACCCTGCGCGGGCACGGCGACGGCGTATGCTTCGTCGCGTTCCTGCCGGACGGCGAGCGCCTGCTGACGGCCAGCCTCGATAAGTCGCTGCGGGTGTGGGACGCGGCAAGCGGCGAGGCGAAGGCGGTGCTGCAGGGCAATCAGAACTACGTCGAATGCGGGGCCCTCTCGCCGGACGGGAAACTCGCGGCCTCGGGCGGCTACGACAAGACGGTCCGCCTGTGGGACGTCGACCGCGCCTTGGAACTGGCGGTCTGGACAGGCCATGAAGGCAATGTCTACGGGGCCGCCTTTTCACCCGGTGGAAAGCGACTCGCCTCCGCCTCCATCGACGGCACAATTCGGCTGTGGGATACGCAGGAGCGCGAGGCCCTCGGCGTCTTCGCCCGCCGCAACGAAGCCTTCGAGTGCGTGGCCTTCGCGCCCGACGGCAAGCAACTCGCGAGCGGTGCGGCCGACGGAGTTGCGCACCTGTGGAGCCTCGAGAGCGGCAGCGAAATCGCCGCCCTCAAAGGCCACGCCGGCCGCGTGAAGTGCGTGGCGTTTTCACCCGCCGGAGACCTGCTGGCGACCGGCGGCAGCGACGGCACCGTGAGGCTGTGGGACCCGAAAACGGCGGCACAGACGGCGTCCATCGCCGCGCACGACAACACCGTCTACTGCGTCGCGTTCTCCCCCGACGGCCGATCGCTCGCCTCCTGTGGCTTCGACCGCCGCATCCACGTGCGTGCGCTGTCGGACATCTGCTGATTCAGGCAGGGCGCTGCAGTTGCATGCGGCCTCACCGCGCCCATGCCCGCGATCTCTGGGTCACGCCGCACTTTCGTCGTGCGGCTTTGGCTTCTTCTTGGCCTTGAAAATCAATTTGTCGCGATGTCGCTCTTGCAGTCGCAGGTAATGCTCGACGAGCTTCCGAGGATCATGGCCAACCGATGCGGAGATTCGGTGCCGTGCTTCCCGGACTGCGTCGATAGCGGGGTCACTTGTCATGGTGCCTACATCGTAATTCAACCGGCAATCGTCCCACCACTGTCGCGTCCAATTCCGACGAGCGACCATTTCCGGTTCCGATCGCTCCTCGAAATAAAAACTGGCAATCGTCGTCTCAACGTAGATTGCGGGCATTGTCGCGCAGCCTGGAAAACCCCCATCACACAAACGGCGTCACGCCGGGAATCGCCACCTGCACCTGCGGGGCGGCGGACCATTCGTATTTCTGCGGGGCCAGCCGCTCTTGCGAATTGAGCGCCTGGTCCCACGTGATCGTCTTGCCCGTGTAGGCCACCATGCGGCCCAGGATCGCCATCAGCGTGCTGTACGACATGTACCGGCCGTTGTTGATGGGCTTCCCGGCGCGGATGCTCGCGAACAGTTCGTCGTGCTCCTGCTGGTACATGTTCTTCGAGCGGCCGCGGAACGACCACACGGAGTTGCCCGCAAGATCCTCGATGCGGTGCCGGAACACGTCCACGCGGCCGCGGGTGCCCATGATGTGGTCGGACACGTCGTTCGTGCAGCCGCGGAAGTGGCGGCAGCGGGCAAAGGCCTTCACGCCGCCGGGGTACTCGTACACGATGCAGAAGTGGTCGTAGATGTCGCCGTACTTCGGATCGGTGCGCTGAATCCGCCCGCCGGAGCCGCTGGCCTGCACGGGCGGCACGTCCTTCATTGCCCACTGCATCTTGTCGAGGCTGTGCACGTGCTGCTCGACGTTGAAGTCGCCCGAGAGCCATTTGTAGTAGTACCAGTTGCGCATCTGGTACTCCATATCGCTGTCGCACTCTTCGCGGGTCTTGCGCGGCTCCCAGACGCCGTTGGAGTTGTAGCTGCACTGCATGGCCACGATGTCGCCGGCCGTGCCTTCGTGAAGCTGGTTGAAAGTCTCCCGCATGCCCTCGTGATAGCGCCAGCACAGGCCCGAAACGACCGAGAGGCCCCGCTGTTCGGCCAGCTCGCAGGTTTCGATTACGCTCCGCACGCCGGGCCCATCGACCGCCACCGGCTTCTCGACGAACGTGTGCTTGCCCGCCTCCACGCAGGCCCGCAACTGCTCGGGCCTGAAGTGCGGCGGCGTGCACAGCAGCACTACGTCCGACGCCTCGATGACCTGCTTGTAAGCGTCGAAACCTGCGAACCGCCGCTCGGGCGGCACATCGATCCGCTCGCCCAGCCCACTTTGTTGCAGTGTCTTGAGGCTGTCTTCCAACCGGTCGGCGAAGGCGTCGGCCATCGCGACGAGCTTCGTGTTGGAATCGGCCCCCAGCGCCTGCGCGGCCGCCCCCGTGCCGCGGCCGCCGCAGCCGACCAGCCCCACCTTCAGCACATCGCTGCCGGAGGCATAAGCGCCGTGCGCGAGGCCGCCCAATTGAGCGGCCAGCGGCGCCGCGAGCGCCACGGCCGTGCCGTGCTTCAAAAAGTCGCGACGGCTGGTGCGGTCATCGGCGCTGCGGGCGGATCGATTGCGTGCGGCGTGCGTTTCGCTCATGGCGATCTCCGAAGGCAGGGCGGGAGTCATACTGGCGGGACAGCGGCCGACGAGGCGGTAGTGTGCTCGTTGCCGCCGCGAGTTATGATAGCAGTATGACTGAGGCTGCGGCAAACTCGCGCGCTCGGCCACATGAGTTCACAATCTGGCTCGGCCGCGGCGAACTCACAGATGAATTGCTCGAACGCCTGTGGGAGTGCGGCTGCGATGACGGTACCGTCGGCCAGGTGCAGGGCGAACTCCGCATCGACTTTGCCCGCGAAGCGGAGAGCCTTCAGGCGGCAATCTGCTCGGCGATTGCCGATGTCCGCCGCGCCGGCTGTGCCGTTGACAGAGTTGAGGCCTCGCTGACTGAGCGGTGGCGTGAGTTTGTCGAGCAGACGGCTGGCAGCATTCCCGACCCCACATTTCAGCGTCACCATTAGAGCGGAACGGATTCTTCATGCACCTGATCGCGAAGCTGACAGCCGCGTTGGCCATCGCGGGCCTGCTGTGCGTCGCCGGCTGCGGGCCGCAGGATGGGGCCAACGATGCGCCCGACGGCAACGGCACGGCCATCTCGACCGACGGCGCCGAACCGTCGGCCGAGAAACTGCTCGATGAGGCGCGGCAGAGCTTTGACGATGAAGAAGTTGACACCGGGCTGGCCTTGCTCGATCGCGCCGTCGAGGCGAGGCCGCAGGATCGGGAAACGCTTCACGAGGCGCTCGAACTTGCGACGACGCGGGCCGTGAAGTTCGCCCGCGAGGAGCAGAAGGACGACGCCGCGCCCCTGATGCTCAAGGCGGCCGGCTTCGCGCGGCGCATGCTCCAGGAGCACGCGCCGCTCAAGGACCGCGAGCAGCAGTTCGCGACGGCCGCCCTGTACAACGAAGCGACGGTCCTCGCCGCTGAAGGAAAACCCCAGCAGGCGCTCGCTTCGCTGAAGGAGGCCTACGCAGCCGGATTCGACCGGGTGATGCTGCTGTCGGTCGATGACAGCCTCGACCCCTTGCGCGACATTTCGGAATTCCAGGAATTCGTGGCGGAGCAGCAGCGGCTGGAGGTCGAGCGGCTCCTGGAGCGCAACCGGCCTTTTCCGTTCAGCTTTTCTCTGCCGAGTGTCCGGGACGAAGACGTGACTGTTTCGCTGGCGGATTTCCGCGGCCAGGTGGTGGTCGTCGACTTCTGGGGCACGTGGTGCCCGCCGTGCAAGGCGGAGATTCCGCACTTCATCGACCTGCAGGAGCGGCTCGGCGGCGAGGGGCTGACGGTGGTGGGCCTCAGTTACGAGCAGGTCAGCTCCGACGAGATCGCCCGCATCCGCGTGCAGCGGTTCATCGAGGAGAACGGCATCAACTACCCCTGCGCCCTCGGAAACGAGCAGACACGGGCCGCCGTGCCCAACTTCGAGGGCTTCCCCACCACGCTGTTCGTCGACCGCACCGGCCAGGTGCGGCTGAAATTGATGGGCTATCAGCCGCTGGAGAAGCTGGAGGCGATCGTGAAGGTCCTGCTCAGCGAGATGCCACAGTAGACGGGTCGCTCCGCGACCCGAACCTCCGGTCGCGGAGCGACCGGTCTACTTTGTGCCGCGTTCACTGCCGTGCAAGACCGACGCCGGCGAGTTCGCCGGCCATTTCCTGCTCGGCGGCGAGGATCGGCTCGATCAACGCCTCGATCTCGCGCTGCTCCGCGGCTGAAAGCCGGCGCTGCGGCGGGCGGGGTTGGCCGAAATTGTGGCCCAGCACCGTCATGGCGTGCTTCAACATGCTGATGTTGAAGCTGTCGGCCTCGCGGGCGCGATAGTCTTCGATGGGCAGGATCAACTCCTGCAGACGCATGCCCTCGTCGTACTCGGCGGCGATGAAGGCGGCGTGCATGGCGAGCGTCAGGTGCGGGCAGATGTTGCCGGCCCCCGTCGTGTAGCCGCCCGAGCCGGCCAGCATGTAGTACGGGGCGAAGCGCTCGGCCGAGCCGCACAGCCATTCGATGCGACCGCCATCGGCGAGGACGACCTGCCGAAAGTCGTGCAGCAGGTTCTCGGCGTACTTCACGCCCACCACGTGTGGATCGTCGGCCAGCTCGAGCAGCAGTCTGTTCGAGGGAATCGCCGCCTTCTTGTAGATCAAGGTCGGCGCCTGTACGCGGTCGATTACACTGCGGTAGTAGTCCCGCGCACCCGGTTCGCTGAGGTAGGGATGCGCGAACGGCATGAACATGATGCCCGTCGCGCCGGCCTCCAGCGAGCGCTCGGCGACGTCCAGCGCGTGCCCGATCTGCAGTCCCACGGGAGCAAAGACGAGCGCGTCCGAACCCGAGGCCTCGCGGGTGATCCGCACCAACTCGACAATCTCATCGGCCGAGAGGCTGTGAAACTCGCTGGTGCCCGCGGCCGGCAGGAACACCCGCAGGCCGGCGGCGTACATCCGCTCGGTGTGGGCCGCCTGCACATCGCAGTCGATGCGGCCGTCGGCGTCATAAGCCGTCAGTGGCACCAGGTGCACCGTGCGCAGCCGCGTGCGGTCGAAGGATGAAGGCATATCCGAGCTCGTCTGGAACAGAGAACACCCGCAGGGAGCGGGCAATGTTTTCCGCCGCATTCGACGGCGTGTAGGATGAACCTACCACCGCACACCATCTCCCGCAATCATTCCCGCGGGTCTCACGACGGTCGGGGTGGCCGGGGCAAAGGCCGCGTCGGCCGTGCCCCGGCTGTCGCTTGCGTGGGAGCACCGGGGCACGCAAAGCCTTTACCCCGCCCACCCGGCGCAAACACATTGCCGCTGCTTTTCCAGACGCTGCATGGCAGACATCGGCCACCATCAACTCGAACGGGCGATTCGCCAGGCCTGCCTGATGGAGGCGACCGCTCGCAAGCCGGGGAACGTCCATCCCGACGCTTCCTTCCACGATCTGACCTACGCCGACTTTGTCGCTTCGGCCGATGCCGCGGCCCCCATTCTCGCGCGCAGCCGCGAACTCGGCGTGGGACGGGCCGTGCTCGACGCGGTGAGCGAAACGCGACGACGCGTCGCCTCGAACACGAATCTCGGCATTGCCCTGTTGATTGCGCCGCTGGCCGCCGTCGATCCGGCTCGGCCGCTCGCGGAAGGTATCCGCGACGTGCTGAACAGTCTCTCGCGCGATGATGCCGCGCATGTCTATGCCGCCATCCGCGAGGCGCGGGCCGGCGGGCTGGGCCGCGTCGCCGAACACGATATCTCCGACGCTCCGTCGATCGACCTGTTGGAGGCGATGCGGCTGGCCGCGGACCGGGACGCGGTGGCCGAACAGTACGCGACGGGCTTTCAACTGGTGCTCGAGCGCGCGTCCTGGCTCGCTTCGCGTCCGGGCGTCGCTGACGACTGGGAACCGGCGATCATCGAGCTCCACCTACGGCTGATGGCCCACAGGCCCGACACCCTGATCGCCCGCAAATGCGGCACCGAGCTCGCGCAGGAGTCGGCCCGGCGCGCTGCCGAAGTCCTCAAAGCTGGCGGCCCACACACGCCCGCGGGCCGGCACCTTCTGGAGCAATTCGACCAATGGCTCCGCGCCGACGGCAACCGCCGCAACCCCGGCACCACGGCCGATCTGGTCGCCGCTTGCCTCTTCGCGGCGCTGCGAGAGGAAACTATTCCACAAACAGCACGATGCAGGTGATGTTGTCTTTCGACCCACCTTCCTGAGCCGCGCGAACAAGCTCGTCGGCGGCGGCCTGTGGATCGTCGGCCGCTTCGACCACACTCTTCAGCTTCCCGATGGCCAGGCCGTCCGTCACGCCGTCGGAACACAGGACGAACCGGTCGCCCGCGGCCGGATCGAGCTTGCGGGCGCCGGTCCCGGTGCCGCCCTCCTTCGTGCCGAGGTATCGGTACAGCACGTTCTTGTAGCGGTGGTGCTCGGCCTCCTTCTCCGAGATCGTCCCCGCATCGAGCAGCGCCTGCGTGAGCGAGTGGTCGACCGTCAGTTGTTCGAGCTTGCTCCCGCGCAGCCGGTAGATGCGGCTGTCCCCCACGCCGCCCGTGTATAGCGAGCCGCCCGCCGCGATCACGAAGTTGATCGTCGTGCCCATGTTGTGGCACGTGGGGTCGATCTGGCTGACGGCCATGATCTCTGCATTGGCCTCGGCGACGGCCTCGTCGATGGCCTTGAGGACCTTGTCCTGGCTGTCGCTGTCGAAGTTGACCCGCTGCTCCAGCTTCCGCGAGACGATCTGCACGGCCATTTCGCTGGCCTTCTCGCCGGCCGACTGCCCGCCCATCCCGTCCGCCACCAGGAAATAGCGGCCCTGCGGATCGGCGAAGCAGCGATCCTCGTTGTTCTCGCGAAAGTTGCCCGTGATGCTCAACGAGCCGGAGCGGATCTGGACCATGCCCTCAATCTACCGCAATCAGTTTTGGGGTGCCAACCCGTCCGCCTCGTCCTTGACGCGGGCCGTGAGTGAGACGCTTTCGCTACCGCCGGTCGAGACGACCTCGACCGGAATCTTCCACCGGCTGGTGGCGATCTTGCACAAGCCGCCGGTGCCCTCGCGGCAGTAGCCGAAGCTCAGCTCCAATTCCAGAGTCGCGCGGCCGGTCCCCGCGGCGAGCGGAACCTCGACCGTCACGCCGCCGTCGGCCGCGCTCACTTTGCGCCGGTTGCCCAGTGCGTCGGCGGGAACCAGCGACTGGTCCTTCTCGGCCGTCAAACGGTAGCGGATCGGGAACAGCGAGTTCAGCTTGTAGTCTTGCGGCAGCTCGAAGTGGACTTGAAACGCGATTCTTTCGCCCGCCTTGATCTTTTGCGGGGCGACTTCCTCCGCCTCGGCCGCGTCGATTCCCGCCAGCACGTCCGCCTTCGGCGCGGCGGGAGGCTGCAGGCCTTCCACGGTGAATTCGGCAACCTTGCGGGTGGCGATGTCGGCCGTCAGCACGCGATGGTTGTTGGTATCCGCGATGAACAGCCGCCCGTCGGCGAGCGCGAGGCCGGCCGGCTCGGAGAAGCGCGGCGGATCGAGCGATGTCCCGCGCGTGCCGTCGCCCAGCCACGTCACCGTCATCCGCGTTTTGAGGTCGATCTTGCGAATCTTGTGGTTATAGGTATCGGCCACGTACAGCGTGCCATCGTGGTACGCGATGCCCAGCGGGTGCTGCAGGCGGGCCCTCTCGCCGATGGCGTCCACGTCGCCGAACTCGAACAGCGTCCGGCCCAGCGGCAGGTTCGCCGCGCCCGCAACCGTATCGACCTTACCCCGGGACCCGAGCGAAATGCGGCGGATGGCGGAGCCTTCGCTGTCGCAGACGTAGAGATAGGTGCCGTCGGTTGCCAGCCCGGACGGTTGCGCGAGCGCCGCGTCCTTCAGCGGGCCATCGAGAATGTCCTCGCGTCCGCTGCCGGCGTAGACCGTGATCCGCTGGGTGCCCACCGCGTGCCGCCAGATCTGGTGCGGGCCGGCCATGGCGACGTACAGCATGCCGTCGTGATGCAACAGCGCCCACGGGCTGTTGAGCGGCGTCGTCGAGATCGCTCCGCCGTCATCGCGGCCGCGGGCCTGCTCGCCCGTGCCGGCCAGCGTGGCGACGGTCTTCGTCTCGAGGTCGACCGTGCGGATGAGATGGTTCTCGGTGTCGGCGACGTACAGCGTCTCGCCCACGAGAGCCAGGCCTTGCGGATGATCGAACGTCGCCTCGTCGTAGCCGCCGTCTTTCGCGCCGATCGCGCCCGTGCCGATCACGTCGATCAACTGCCCGTCAAACGAGCTGATCACGATGCGGTTGTGGTTGCTGTCCGTAATGAACAGCCGCCGCGACTCTTCATCCGCCAGCAGCTTCCCGGGGAACCGCAGCGGCGTGGGTGGCAGCTTGTCGCGCTCCAGGTCGAAGCGCACGGGCGTCTCGTCCAGCGTGCCCTTCGCGCGGTGGTAAGCCACCAGCTTGCCGACGACGACGTCGAGAATCTCGCGGTTGCCCTCGCCGGAGATATAGCCGCAGTAGTTGCCCTCGGGGTCGATCAGCACCAGCGTCGGCCAGGCGCGGGCGCCGAACTTCCGCCACAGCGTCATCTCCGAATCGTTGATGACCGGGTGCTCGATCTCGTAGCGCTGGATGGCGCGGCGGATGCTCTCGGAGTCCTTTTCATTGTCGAACTTGGCCGAATGCACGCCGATGACGACGAGCTGGTTGGCGTACTTCTCTTCCAGAAACTCGAGGTCCGGCAGCACGTGGATGCAGTTGATGCAGCAGTACGTCCAGAAGTCGAGCAGCACGACTTTGCCGCGCAGATCCTTGAGCGTGATCTCGCCAGAAGTGTTCAGCCAGCCGGTGCCGCCCTCGAGACCTGGTGCAGGCAGACGGTTGGGGAAGGGATTGGTCGGCACATCGATCTCTGCCGCTTTGGGCTCCTCCGCCTGGCCCGCTGCACCGGCCGCGGGTGTTTCCTCGCCGTTGCCATCCGCCGAACCGCCGCGCGCGACGAACAACCCGCCAAACGCCAGCACAGTCGCGGCGGCGGCCATCAACACCAGCAGCGACGACGAGCGCCGCACGGCAGCGGAGCGAATTTCGGGGGCTTCGTGCGGCTGCGTCATGCTTTCTTCTCCGGCGAAGCGGACGGCGTTGCTTCCTGAGCGACCCTGCGGACTGATGCCGGCGGCTCGCCAGGAATGGATCGGGGACCGGACCTCTTCCGTGTGACGCATTGATCGTAGACGAATGCCACGGCCGGCTGAAGGGCAAAGTCGCTCAGGTACGATTGATCCCGCGACAAACTCTGCCTGCCATCCTTTGCGTGCCTTTGCGCCTTTGCGTCTCTGCGTCAAATCCGGCGCAAGAGTACGTCGGCCACGCCCGCCGCCAGCAGGCCGAGACTGATGACCGCGTTGATCTGGAAGAACGCCACATTCACGCGCCGCAAATCGTCCGGCCGCACCAGCGCGTGCTCCCACGCCAGCAGTGCCGCGACGATCACGATTCCGGCCAGGAAGATCGGTCCGAGGTCGGCCGCGACCCACAGGCCCACGAGGCACGCGACCGTCAGCGCGTGGCTCACCAGCGCGGTCCGCAGCGCGGCCGGCACACCCCACCGCGCCGGCAGGCTGAGCAGCCGCGACCGCCGGTCGAACTCCACGTCCTGGCACGCATAGATGATGTCGAACCCACCAACCCAGAAGAACACCGTCGCCGCCAGCAGCAGCGCCGGCGGCTCGACGGTCCCGCGGATCGCCAGCCACGCCGCGACCGGCGCCAGCATCAGCGCCGCCGACAGCCAGTAATGGCACCACGCCGTGAAGCGTTTCGCGTACGAGTAGCCCAGCAGAAACGCCAGCACCGGCAGAGCCAGGTACAGCGGCCAGCGGTTCGGCAGAAACAACAGCGTCGACGCGACGAAGCCCCCCGCGCTCAACACTGTGAACGCGACGACGGCGGGAACGCTCAGCAACCCCGCCGGCAGATGCCGCCCGCTCGTCCGCGGATTCTCGGCATCGAACCGCCGGTCGACGAGCCGATTGAACGCCATCGCCGCCGAACGCGCAAACACCATGCACAGCACGATGCCCGCCAGCTCGCGCACGCGAAACACCTCCTCCGGCCGCGCCCACGCCAGCACCGCCGCCAGCAGCGCGAACGGCAGCGCGAACACGGTATGGCTGAACCGAATCAGCTCCAGCAGCCGCCGCACGCGGACGAACATCACACCCTCGCCGTTTCGCACAGGTTCCCCACCGAAGTCTACGGACTTCCGGCAAGCGAATTCCAACCCGGCGGCCGAGGAAGAGTCCCGTGGCCGGGTGGCCGGATGGCCGGGGCAAAGGCTTGCATGCCCAAGTGCCCTCGCACACACAACAGCCGGGGCACGGCCGGCGGAGAGCCGTTTGTCAGCAGCTTGCGAGATGGAAAACTCCTCTGGCTCTCGACCCTCGACTCTCGACCCTCGACCCGGAGTCAACTTGGCAACTTTGCAAGTTTCTCACCCCCAGGCCCCCTGCCACCTTTCCCCTCAAATCTCCGGCGGGGCGTCGAGGATGTACGGCGAAGGCAGGCATGAGCGGCTCCCGGCGCAGAGGTGCGAATGGTCTCTCTACCCGAAGGGGTGGCGGTTGCGCAGGGCATTGTTCCCTCAACCCCGAACTTCGGCCAGTGCTTCCGGGCGTTGACTTTCCAGCGTGGCCGCGGTGCAATGCGAAAAAATGGACGGGCGTGACCAGCCCCTTGGACTCAACCGCACTCCCCAAGTTCGGCGGCCGAGGCGACGGGAGGGGCGAGGTGGCGGCGAACATCTACCTCTACTGCCGGGCGGACGACGACGGCCCAGGCCGCGACGACCTCGCGGAGGAGCTGGAAGCGTTCTTCGGTGACGCGGCCGAGGAGTGCGGGGCCGGGAGCGGTGTCGAGGGGTTCAACCTCGACTACGAACTGGCGGCCGGCGAAGACCCGTACGCCCGGGCTGACCGCCTGAAGCCCTTCCTGGCTCGCCTTGGAGTCGCGCCGGGCACCGCGTTTACCGTGTTCCCGGATGGCTGGGAGTTGGGGATGGAGTGGCGGAGCGTCTGTGTTTATGGCGAAGACCGTCGTCGAACAGACGACCCCGTCCGGGCCGTCTCCGGACTGACCCGGCGCTGCCCATGATCAGGCCATCAGGCCGAGCTTTGTGCTAGGCGGTGGAGAGCGTTCGTATGGACAAACAAGCCGTGCAGTCGCGAGAGGACCTGATCGGGCACATCTTCGGCCTCCTCGACGACTACGACGCAGTTGGTGATCAGTGGGAGAACAAAGACATATACACATTCCTCCAAGCGCTGGCCGCGTGGCTCAATGACTGCGAGGCTTACTACCGCAACACCGGTCAGCCGCTCGATACCGAACTCCCATCCTGGTAGTTATTTGCAGACGCCCTCTCGGCGGCGTCGGTCTACGAGTAACGTTTGGCGCGAGGAGGTCGCGTGCCTAATCTCGCGATCCATCGGAGCCGCCGCTCCGGCGTGTGCAGAATCGGCGCATCACCCGGCGGCGGCTCGGTGATCGCGGGCCTTAGCCGCTAGAGACTCCACCGATGGTCCACAGCCTCGACGATCTCCGAGAGTTCATCGCCAGCCGAGTGCACGAAGGCTTCGAGTCCGCCCACGAGATTGTCGAAAACGCTCAAAACTGGGCTTGCGAGAAGTACGGTCGCGACGATTTGCGGCCCGACATCAAGCGGCTCACGACTGAAGAGTTGTCGGCTCATCAAGCCGAGCAAGCGGGGTGGGGGCCGACAACGGACTGCGACCGTCTGGATTCGGCGTTCGCAGCGCTCAACGCCCGAGGGATTGTGGCGCGCCAGGACTTCAGTTGCTGCAACAACTGCGGTTTCACCGACATCTGGGATGAGGTCGAGAAAGAGGAAAAGCAGCATCCTGTTGAAGGCTACGTTTTTTATCATTTACAGTGCACAGAGCACGCCATCAAAATAGGACAACTCTTGATGGCCTACGGATCCGTAGAGGAAGATCCCCAAGCATTCCTTGGGATCGCCAACAAGATCGTCGCCGAACTACGCAACGCCGGGCTCAATGCCTCATGGGGCGGCACAGACGGTCATCCAATTGTCGTCGATGGCCTTGTGTGGCGTCGGCGGAGAGAGTAACGCCGCGTTGCACTTGACCGGGCGGCATCACGGTTTCGAGACATCACGTTCCTTGCAGCCGGCCCGGCAAGTGAACGCAGTCGTTAGGCCGCAGAGGGCGCAACGGTGGGCGGACGTCTCGGAGTAGCTGTCGTCCTGCTATGTGTCGCCGGATGCGGCGTGACAGATGACTGTCGCGCCTTCACAGCGCGCGACTCGTGGTACTCGCCGCCATCGGGCACGAGCGAGTTCACATTGCTGGACAAGGATCGCTTTGCGCCAGTTTTGGATGCGCTCCAGCCGGAGGCACAAGCCGCCCTGGCCGACGGACCCGCCACGCGGGTGACGGCCGACGAGGCGGCCCGGTTGGTCGGTCGGCCCTTGCCGGCGGGCGCCGAGTACGTGCTGCTCCGGGCGGTCGTGTTGTTCGAGGGCACCGGCACGTTCGACATCGGTGTCAGCGGGGCGGCGGTTCACGTGCATCACGGTTGCCTGGGCCGCCGCCCGGCCCCGATGGGCCGCAAGGCTTTGGTGGCCGTGCTGCCCGCGGTGCCCAAGGAGGTGTTCGTCAGTTGCAGCATGGCGGAGTAAGCCTCGCCTCACCAGGCGCTGCACCTGACCTGGCCCGCAGGATTGGTTTCTAGCCAGGAGTTCATGACTCGCCGGCGTGGCCGGCGGGGTGGCCGGGGCAGGGAGAGTCGGGGGGGCTCCTTCAGCGATCGGTGACAGCGTACCGGACGATCATCGATGCCGGCTTCGGGGCCTCCGGTCCAGCAGCTTCGTGATCGATTCGCGGCCCTGAGCGAATCCGCCGTTGTTTCGAGAAAATCTCAGAGCAGGCAGCGCTCTTGGCCTTCTCGGCGCGGACCAGTTGGCCCACCCCTAGAAAGCAAATATGCATGCAATTATGCTTGACACGGTC
>JAHWKJ010000547.1 GCA_019347905.1 Planctomycetota bacterium | reverse complement strand
CGGCGTTCCGCTGAAGGACCTCAACGAGGGGCAACGGCAGCTCGGCTATGCCCTCATAAACGGCGCGCTCAGCCACGTCGGCAATCAGAAGGCGCTCACCATCATGAGCCTCGGCGACTATCTGCGCGAAACCGATGAGACGCCCAATGTGTACCGCGATTCCGATCAGTACTACTTCACCATCTTTGGTAATCCCTCGCCCGAGGGAACGTGGGGTTATCGCGTTGAAGGGTTTCATCTGTCGATCAACGTCACTGTTGTCGAGGGACGCTGGATCTCGGTGACGCCGTCGTTCTTCGGTGCGATTCCAGCCACGGTTCCGGATGGGCCGCGTCAGGGGCTTCAGGTTCTGAAGAATGAAACGGAGCTCGGCCGCGCTCTGGCGAAGTCGTTCGACGCCCGGCAGCGCGAGACCGGCATCGGAGAAATCCCCGACTTCCTGACGGAGACCGTCGGCGGACTGACAACCGGGAATCGGCGGAAGATCGAACGTGGAAAGCCGCGGGGCGTGGCTGCATCAGCGATGACGCTCCAGCAGCGTGAGCTTCTCATGAAGCTCGTCCGCGAGCACATCGGACGCATTCGCAAGGAGCTCGCGGATCAGGACCTGGCCCGTATCGACCACGCTGGTGTGGGGAACATCTATTTCATCTGGGCCGGCGGTCTGGAGCCCGGTGAGCCACACCACTATCTCATACAGGGCCCGACGTTCCTGATCGAATACGACAACACTCAGGATGATGCCAATCACGTCCACTGCGTGTATCGCGATTTCGACAACGACTTCGGCGACGCCATGCTGGAGCATTATCGCAAGCATCACCATCACGGGCACAAGCACTAGCACACATTCGGGCAGCGTTCAGGATCTTCTGATGCGCAATGACTCCGGAGAATCGATTGGCCGGGGGCGGCGACGCTTCCTGATCTCGTGCGCGGCATCGGCCGCCAGTGCCTTGACGGCCCTTTGGCTCCCCAGGCCCCTCCGCGCTGAGGGCGCCGGCAGCGGACTCGTCGCCGGCATCGAGCGAAGCGTGATCTTTGGGGGCCGCCGAACCGGCGTCACCTGGTTCCATCCGCGTGCCTGCATCGTCCCCACGACCGACGGCGCCCGCGCGCTGATGACGCCGCAAACCATCGGCGGCTCGGACTACTTCGGCCCCGTCCACTTCACCGTTTCGCGAGACGGCGGAAGGTCGTGGACGGATCCCGAGCCGATTCCCGGCTTCGGCCGCCGAAAGCTCGACGACGGTTACGAAGTCGGCGTGTGTGATGTCGTTCCGGAGTACCACGCACCGACACGCAGCGTGCTCGCGGTGGGCCACAACGTGTACTACAAGGCCGGCCGGCTGGCCCGGCCCTAGCGGGAGCGCTGGCCGGTGTACGCCGTCCGCTCGCCGCAGGCCGCCTGGTCCGCAGTGCGCAAGCTGGAATGGGACGACGCGCGCGGCAGCGCCATCTACACGTGCGGTTGTGCCCAGCGTGTGACGGTCGACGACGGAAATGTGCTCGTGCCTCTGTCGTTCGGCCCCAAAGGGCGCAGCCACCGCTCCGTCGCGACAACGCGTTGTTCCTTCGACGGCGAGCGAATCGAGATTCGCGAAGTCGGCAACGAATTGACGAACGCCACCGGCCGCGGCCTTCTGGAGCCCTCGCTGGCGGTGCGAGATGGCCGGTATTACCTGACCATCCGGGCCGAGGACGACCGCGGATACGTGACCGCCAGCGACGACGGCCTCCATGTTCATGGCGAAAGTGGACCGACAATCGCTGCGGCTGATCCGCGACACGGAACGGGTCGTCTTCCCACTCCAAGGCGACGGCATCAATGACCCGCACCACGTAGCCCGCATGGGCCACTTCCACACCGTCGCCGCCTCGCCAAACGAGTCGTGGGTGACGGTCGGCGAAACCCTATCGGAGAACGGCTGGAAAGGCGACACATTGCTGGCCCGGGTGCGCTGGAACCGGCCGGCGTCAATGAATGGAGGCGCCCCTGGTCTGCACGAATCCTGCGAGCGTTGACCGAAACCGCATCGGTGTATCGGACCGACGCACGCAACAGCATCGTCCGATGAGACCTACGACGGGCCATGCGGGGCTGCTGCGGTCAGGTCGGATGAATCAGCTTCGGGCGACGGACTTCTCGAACCGGATCAAAGAGGCGATTCAACTTACCGGCTTTGCAGCGGGCGAGATTGCGGAATGCTCGCGATGCAATTGGGCCGCGAGCGGTCCGGCGCCGTTATGCGTCGAGGCTGGCGATCTTAGGTCGCCGTCGCTTCTTGGTGCGCTCGGGGACGAGTGCCCGCATCGATTCCAGTTTGCCGAAGCACAGCAGGCGGTCGCCGGCTTCCAGTGTGCGGTCGGAGCGCGGGTTGGGGATGACGGTGGTGCCGCGGTGCAGGGTGAGGACGTTGATGTCCTTTTCGCGCAGGCCCGAACCGGAAATCGTTTTGCCGATGTAGTCGGAGCCGGCGGGAATCGAGAGTTCGGCCACGCCGTAGCCGCGGCTGACGGTCAATCGCTGCCGCACGTCGATCTCCGGGAAGTCGACCTGGGCGGCGATGTAATCGATGATCGCGCCGGCGATATCGAGCCGCGTGCAGGTTTCGATGCCTTCCAGGCCTGGCGAGGAGTTGACCTCCATAATCTGCGGGCCGCTCTTCGATTCCAGCATGTCGACGCCGGCGATGCGCAGGCCCATGATCTGGGCGGCGCGGACGGCGGTCTCGCTAAAGGTTTCGTCGAGCTCGACGGGTTCGGTGCGGCCGCCGCGATGCACGTTCGAGCGATACTCCTGCCCCTGGGCCACGCGGCGCATGGCCGCCACCACGCGGTCGCCCACCACGAGCGCCCGGATGTCGCGGCCCTTGCTTTCGGAGACGAATTTCTGCACCAGGACGTTCTGTCTCGTGCTGTGCAGCGTCTCGATGATCGCCTCGGCGACTTTCACCGAGTCGGCGAGGATCACGCCCACGCCCTGCGTGCCTTCCAGCAGCTTGATGATGACCGGCGCCCCGCCCACGCGCTCGATCGCCGGCAGGACGTCAGCACGGTCGCGAACGAACGTCGTCTCCGGGATGCCGATGTGATGCCGGCTGAGGATCTGCAGGCTCCGCAGCTTGTCGCGTGAATTCATGATGCCGTTGGACGAGTTCGCGCAGAACACATCCATCTGCTCGAATTGCCGCACGACAGCCGTGCCGAAATACGTGATCGAGGCGCCGATTCGCGGCAGGACGGCGTCGTAGGGCGTGAGTGGCTTGCTGCGGAAGTAGAGGTCCGGTTCGCCCGGCCGCAGGTCGATGGTGAACTTGAGCGTGTCGAGGACCTTGACCTTATGCCCGCGCTGGACGGCCGCTTCTCGCAGCCGCCGGGTGCTGTAAAGGCGCGGGCTGCACGAAAGGATGGTCAGTTTCATCGCGTGCGTTCCTGTGAGGCGGTCCGCGTGCGTCCGGAGTCGTCTGCGGCAGATCTTCGCGTCGGTCGGCGGAACGGTCAAGAAGGGCCGCGCTCCGGGCGTTTAGCCGCGACTCGCTAGAGGAGCGCGGGCGACGAGTGACACCCATAGAGCGCTCCTCTGGCGAGTCGCGGCTAAACTCTCGAGTCGCGGCTACGCGAGCGATTCCAGGAACGCCGTCATTTCCCCTTCGGCGTGGGCATTGCCGGTTTTGCGGGCCGCAGCGATTCCGCGGGTGAGCGAAACCTGCGCGGCTGCAGTGTTTCCGCCGCCGGCTTCGAGCTGGCCTTTTTGAAACCAGGCGGCGACGTAGTCGGGATTGCCCCCGACGAGGTCGTCCAGCCGCCGAATCGCTTCCGGCGCGTCGCCTTCGGTCGCGTAGCTCATGGCGAGGGCGTACTGGAGGAAAACATCGTCGGGATCGGCGGCGAGCAGTTGTTCGAGTTGTTCGCGGCGTGGCATCTGGAGGGGACTTTCGGGTTGCGCGGCCGGACGGTGCCGCGGGGCGGCCAAACTGCGGCCGGCCCGCCCCGGTCCGTCAAGGCTCGCGGCCGGCATGGACGATTGACGTTCGTGCGGAGAACCGACGGATCGCTCTCCGGACGGCAAGGGACTGCGCCCCCAGCATGGCTGACATGCGCCCCGACGTCGAGTCCACCTCAGCACCCTCGCCGCCACCATGATGCACCGTCGAATGTTCTCCGCGGCGCTCGTCGCCCTCGTGCTGGCCGTCCAGTGTGCCCTGCTTTCAGCCGCGACCTTGCGCGAGTCACCGCTGGTCAGGGCCATCCGCAAGGCCCAGACCGCCGTCGTCAGCATCCACAGCGAAAAGACCGCCGTCGGCGGAGATTCGCTGTGTGCGACCGGCACAGGCCG
>JAHWKJ010000546.1 GCA_019347905.1 Planctomycetota bacterium | reverse complement strand
CAGGCGCTCGATGCCTTCTCGAAATGGATTCGCGAGCAGGTCGAGAAGAACACGCCTTGGAACGACTTCGCCCGCGAAATCGTCACCGCCAGAGGCAGCACGTTCGAGCACGGAGCGGCCAACTTCTACGCGCTGCACCAGGACCCGCTCGACATGTCGGAGACGGTGTCGATGGCGTTTCTGGGTATGTCGATCCAGTGCGCCCGCTGCCACGATCATCCGCTGGAGAAATGGACCAACGACCAATACTACGGCATGGCCAACCTGTTCGCGCGGGTGCGGGGAAAGGGCTGGGGTGGCGACTACCGCTCGGGTGACGGCAAGCGGGTGATCTTCACCGCCGACCGCGGCGAGCTGATTCAGCCGCGTACCGGCCGTCCGCAGCCGCCGCGGCCGCTCGACGGACAGCCGCTCGAGTTCGACTCGACTCGCGACCGCCGCGAGTATCTCGCCGAATGGCTCACCGCTGCCGAGAACCCGTACTTCAGCCGGGCGATCGTGAACCGCGTGTGGGCGAACTTTCTCGGTGTGGGGCTGGTGGAAGCTGTCGACGACATGCGGCTGACGAATCCACCTTCCAACGAGAAGCTGCTCGCGGCGCTGGCTGACTTTCTGGTCGAGCACGACTACGACCTGAAGAAGCTGATGCGGCTGATCCTCGTATCGGAGACGTACCAGCGCTCGAGCAGACCGGTCGCGGGCAACGAGGCCGACGAGCGGTTTTACTCGCGGTATTACCCGCGGCGGCTGTCGGCCGAGGTGCTGCTGGACGCGTTTTCGCAGGCGGCCGCCGCCCCCACGAACTTCCCCGACTACCCGCCGGGAACGCGAGCGCTCCAGTTGCGGGACGCCGGCGTTGAGTCGTACTTTCTGGAAACGTTCGGCCGGCCGGAGCGGCTGATCACCTGCGAGTGCGAGCGGTCGAACGACCCCAGCATGAAGCAGGTGCTGCACATCACCAACGGCGATACGCTAAACGAAAAGCTCTCGCGGATGGCCGATGCCGAAAAGAAGATCGAGCCCAACCGCATCAGTCGCCTGCTGGAGCGCGGCGCGACCAGCGGCGAAATCGTCGAGGAAGCGTACCTCGCGTCGCTGTCGCGTTACCCGACGCCAGACGAAGAATCGCGGCTGGTGGAAGTCCTCGACGCCGCCCCGGCCGAAGAAAAGCGGCTGGTGGTCGAAGACCTGTTCTGGAGCCTGCTGACGAGCCGGGAGTTTATGTTCAATCATTAGTGGGGAGGTGCATGGTGACGACAGCGGTCGGCAATCTGGAAATGCGCGTGGAGCGCCTCGAAGAGCAGGTGCGCGAGCTACAATGCCAACTGAAGGCGGCTCGTCCGAGGGGTGACTGGCGCGATACTTACGGCATGTTTGCAGACGACGATGACTTTGAGGAAGTCATACGACTTGGGCGGGAATACCGCGAGCGCGAGAACAGACGCGAATTGGAATTGGAATGATACCGGGGTGCATTCGTGCCCTGAAAGGGCCACAGAGATGTCAGCACAGGGTCGCGCAGCGCACCCTGTGTGCCCGGGGTGCCGACGGCCGGAACCCTGAAAGGGTTCGATATGCTGTTGTCTCGCGTCGGCGTCGGACAAGGTTCCTGTCGAGAGCGGAATCGCAATGCCTCAATCGCTCGCAAAGGTGTACCTCCACATCGTTTTTTCCACGAAGCATCGAGCACCGTATCTTGAGGACCGCAAACTGCGTTCGGACTGCCACGCCTACCTCGGCGGCATCTGCAGAAACCTCGAATCGCCGTCGCTCATTGTCGGTGGCGTGGAGGACCACGTACATATCCTCTGCTGGCTCTCGCGGAAGCTGGCGATTTCAGACTTCATCCGCGAATTGAAGCGCAGCTCCTCGAAATGGATCAAGACGCAGGATGAGCGACTCTCACAATTCCACTGGCAGGACGGGTACGGTGCCTTTTCGGTGAGCCCTTCACACGTCGAACCTCTCACGGCGTACATCGAACGCCAGGAGGAACATCACAAACGCGAGACGTTTCAGGATGAATTCCGGCGGTTGCTCGACAAATATGGCATCGAATACGACGAACGGTATGTTTGGGACTGACCGATTTTGACATCACGTTCGATGGAACCCTTTCAGGGTTCGCGCTCTTCGACATTCGCAACCACAGGGTGCGCTCCGCGACCCTGTGCTGTCTTATCCAGACCCCTTCGGGGTGATGCATGACCCGCTATTCCCGGTGGATTTGTACCGTTTCGATTGTCGTCGCGTCGCTTCCGGCGTTTGCTGCGGATGAGGCCGCGCCCGAGTACGCGAAAGACGTGCATCCCGTCTTCCGCAAGTATTGCGTCGCCTGCCATGATGCCGAGGAGGCCAATGGCGGCTTGGTGATCGACGATTTCGCGAAGCTGATGCGGGGCGGCGAGAGCGGGTTGGCGATCGTGCCGGGCGATGCGGAGAACAGCCGGCTGATCGTGCTGCTCGAGAAGCGGGCCGAGCCTTTCATGCCGCCCGAAGGCAGCGAGGGGCCGACGCGCGAAGAGATTGCGCTGCTCAAGGCCTGGATCGCGGCGGGAGCGCGGGGGCCGGACGGCAAGCTGCCGCTCGTGACGCTCACCACGCCCGAAGTGAAGCCGAGCGCGCCCGTGCGGCGAGCGGTGCATTCCGCGGCGTTCTCGCCCGATGGCCGCTTTCTCGCCATCGGCCGCTACGGCGTGGTCGAGATCCTCGACGGCCAGACGCTAAAGGCCCTGCGCACGCTCGAAGGGCACACCGGACATGCGAGCGACGTGGGCTTCTCGGCCGATGGGCGGCTGCTCATCGTCGCCGCGGGCGAGCCAGGTCTGTACGGCCAGGCCACGTTGTGGAACACCGACGACTGGACGCAGCGTGCGGTGCTCCGCGGCCACCGCGACAGCCTGTACGCCGCCGCTCTCAGCCCCGACGGCAGTCTCCTGGCCACCGGCGGCTATGACCAGAACATCGTGATCTGGAACGTCGAGAGCGGCGAGAGTCTACGCACGCTGGAGGGCCACAACGGGCCGGTGTTCGACCTCGCGTTCCGTCCTGACGGAAAGCTGCTCGCCAGCGCCAGCGGCGACCGCACTGTTAAGCTGTGGGATCCGGCCACGGGCGAGCGGATTGAGACACTGGGCCAGCCTGAGAAGGACCAGTACGCGCTGTGCTTCAGCCCCGACGGTGCGCTGCTGGCGGCCGGCGGTGTCGACAACCGCATCCGTATCTGGCGGATCAGCGATACGGGCCGCGAAGGCACGAATCCGCTGCTCTATGCTCGCTTCGCCCATGAGCAGCCGATCATCGAGCTCGCCTTCACCCCCGACCGACGCAGCCTGATCTCGTCGGCCGAAGACCGGACGGTGAAGTTCTGGGAGACGGGCGAGTTTACGCAGGTGCGCTCGCTTGCCGGCCAAGCGGACTGGCCGGCCGCGCTGGCCGTTTCGCCAGACAGTCGCACGCTCGTCATCGGCCGCATGGACGGTTCGGTGACGATGGCGTCGCTGGGATCCGCCGCCGCCGCGGGCCAACGTTCCGAGCCGCTCGATGGCCTGCCGCTCCCCGACCCGCATCACGTCGATGCGGCCACGGAGCCGGAGCAACTCCCGCTCATCGTCGAGGTCGAACCCAACGACGAGCCGGGATCCGCTACGCCGCTCTCCGTTCCGGGACGAGCCGGCGGCGTCCTTTCCCCCGCCGCGGGCCGGGCCGAAGATGTCGACCTCTACCGCATTACCGCAGTAGCGGGCCAGGCGTGGATCGTCGAGACGCTCGCCGCTCGCGAGACGTCGCCCGCAGACACGCGCGTCGAGGTGCTCGACGCCCAGGGACGGCCACTGGAGCGAATCTTGTTGCGCGCGGTCCGCGATTCGTACATCACCTTCCGCCCCATCGATTCCAGCCAGACACAGGCCCGCCTCAAGAACTGGGAAGAGATGGACCTGAATCAGTTCCTGTACATGGACGGCGAGGTGGTCAAGCTGTTCCGCGCGCCGCAGGGGCCGGACTCCGGCTACGAGTTCTATCCAATCGGCGGCAAGCGGCGGCTGTACTTCGACACCAGCGCCGTCACCCATGCCCTCGAAGAGCCGGTGTACATTGTCGAGCCTTACCGCCCGGGCGCAGAAGTGGTCGACAACGGCCTGCCGGTCTTTCCCGTCTACTACGAGAACGACGACGACGCCCTCCGCAAGCTGGGCAACGACTCGCGGCTGACGTTCATCGCGCCGGCCGACGGCGAGTACCTCGTCCGCGTCACCGACGTCCGCGGCTTCGGCGGGGCCGATTACAAATACACGCTCGTCGTGCGGCCGCCGCAGCCGGGCTTCACCGCCAGCCTCTCGCCGAAGACG
>JAHWKJ010000545.1 GCA_019347905.1 Planctomycetota bacterium | reverse complement strand
GCGAATATATCGTGGGCAAATCGGGCACCGTCTGGTGTTACCTGGCGCTCATCACCACGCTGCCTTCGCTGGCGCTGTTCGTGTTCGGCGTACTGCTCTCGCCGAGCCTGGGCGTGGTGTTCGATACGTGGGATCTGCCGTTTCGCATCCTGGCGGCGTCGATCGCGCTGATGGTCCCCACCACGGCGATCGCCCTGTGTTTTTCGTCGATGACAAGTGAAAGCCGCTATGCGGGGTTCGGGTGGTTCGCGCTGTGGATCTTCGGCGAGGTGACGTGGCACGTGTACTTCGGCGTGACGGAGGGTGGGCGGCTGACGCTGGTTTCCTTCCACGCGATGCTGGGGGAAGTGCAGGCGTGGATCTTCGGCCTCAAGACGGACTTGTCTGAGGTCCTGCCGTCGCTGGCGATGCTGACAGCCCTGACGGTGCTGTCGCTGGCGGTGATGGTGCGGCGGGTTTCGGCCCCCATGCGCGTGTGACAATGCTCGAACTGCGGAATGTGACCAAGCTGTACGGGGCGGTGATCGGCGTGAACGATGTCACGCTGTCGCTGCCGATGGGGGCGTACGGCCTGCTGGGGCCGAACGGGGCCGGCAAGTCGACGCTGCTCAACCTGCTGACCGGGCAGTTGCGGCCGACGCTGGGGTCGCTCCGGGTGCTCGGCTATAACCCGCGGAACAATGCGGAGCTGCTCAGGCGCGTCGGCTTTTGTCCGGGCTTTGAGGGGCTGTACTCGAACGTGAGCGGCCGCGAGTGGGTCACCTATCTGGCGGAACTGTACGGCCTCGACCGGCGAACGGCGGGACGGCGGGCCGCCGAGGCGCTCGAGCTGGTCGGCCTCGAGGGCGCCATGGACCGGCCCATGGGCGGCTATTCCCGCGGCATGCGGCAGCGGACGAAGCTCGCGCAGGCCATCTGTCACGATCCTGAGCTACTCATCCTCGACGAACCTCTGAATGGTCTCGATCCCGTCGGCCGGCACGAGATGACGGAGCTCTTGCGCGACTGGACGAAGGAGGGCAAGGGCCTGATTCTGGCCAGTCACGTGCTGCATGAAGTCGAAGCCGTCACGCGGAACTTCCTGCTCATCTGCGGCGGACGGCTGCTGGCTTCCGGGTCGGCCGAAGAAGTGCACGATCTGCTCGCCGATGTGCCCAACGAAATTCGCATCCGTTGCGACCGTCCGCAGGATCTGGGCCGCAGGATCCTCGACGAGCCGGGGGTCGAAGCGTTGCGGTTCGTGGACGGCGGCGAGGCGCTTGTCGTCTCGACCCGCAGCGCCGCGGCCGTGTACGCGCGGCTGCCGGAGTGGGTCGAGGCGTCGGGCGTGCGCGTCACCGAGGTGGCCTCGGCGGACGAGTCGCTGCAGGAACTGTTCGACTCGCTGATGAAGATTCACCGCGGAGAAGTCTGATGGGCAGCGCGGCGCTGGCGGTATTACGTTTCGAGTGGAACCGGACTCTGACCGCGCCGCGGATGGCGTGGTGGCTGGCGCTGGTGCTGTTTCCGCCGGCCATCACCATCCTGGTCCGCGCGAACCCTCCGACGCTCAACGCCGAGTATATCTGGTGGAGCCTGTTGTATTTCCTGATCCCCGGCGTGGTGTGCCTGATGGGCTTGTTGCTGTGGGCCACGCCGGCCATCCAGTCGGAGCTGGAGAACAAGACGTGGATTTACCTCGCCGTTCGACCGGGCGGCAAAGTCGCCGTGCTGCTGGGGAAGTATCTGACGGCGGTGACCTGGACGGTGCCGGCGGGCTGGCTGGGGTTGATCTTGTCGGTGATCCTTGCCGGCGCGCCCAATGAACTCGGCGACTGGCTGGTGCTGGGGGCCTTGGTCCTGCTGTCGTGTATGACCTACGCCGCCGTGTTCCTGTTCATCGGCACGATTTTTCAAAAGCGGCCGATGGTAGTGGCGCTGATCTATACGATTGTGGTCGAGTTCGTGCTGGGCATCATCCCGGCGATGATCAACCAGTTCACCGTGCAGCACCACCTGCGGTCCATCGGCGTGCGCTGGCTGGGCTGGGATGAGGAGCTTCCGCTCCAGGCGCGGGCGATGTATCTGGGCGAGGCGCCGGCGATTCTGCACGTGATCGTGCTACTGGCCGCCGCCGGCTTCCTGCTGGCCGTCTCGGCGATCGTGCTTCGCGAACGCGAGTTGATCGTGAGCGAAGAAGATTGAAAGGTCGCGCTCACACTCCAGGAGCTGCTTCTCCGTGGGGGCGATCAACGCCATCGTCACGATATTCGGTGGTCGGCCGGCGATCGACTGCGGCGAGGTGCAGATGAGGCGGCAGCCGTGAGGCAACGCCTGGGTCTGCGATTGAAGCCAGTCCTCCAGGCGCGCGTCGCCCAGTCGCGGACGAACGTGCAGCCAGCTTCCGCATTCGCGGGCAGCGAGCAATCGTCGGAGGCCGAGGCCCAAGCGGCCCATCGTCCAGCGGGCATTGACGTCCTGAACCGGCCGCAGCCGAAGATTGCCTTCGCCGTCGCGATAGCGGGCCGCATCGATCCCCACGGGACCGAAGTAGCCCAGCTCGCGCAGCCGCCGGCATACTTCTACCCCCATCGCAACCGCATGCTCCCATGCGCACCCGTTCCCCCCCTTACTCAGGGGGGGCCAGGGGGGGTCTGCCGAAGCGTGGAATCGACTGCCGATATAACGCCCGCCCGAGTCCGTCAACAGCGGCGTCACGCCTTCCAGCACAGGCTCTGCGCCCGATTCATTGGGAATCGTGAACTGGATGCCCGCCTCGGTCACGATTTCGAGCCACGGCTCGAAGAATGCGACCCTGTCGCGGTTCAGACGCCGCCGCAGCCAGCCGACGCAATCCGCCGTCGGCTCTCGTCCGCGGCCGAGGAAGCGCTCCCGGGCGGACGCGCCGAATTCCGCCTTCAGCAGCCAACGGTCGACATCCGCGGGAAGTGTCCGCAGCGCCCCTGCAAGATCCTCGATGCTATGTACTGCACACGCGCCGGGCGGTGCGGTGGCCGTCTCTTGCTCGATGGCGAAGGAGAACCGCCGCGAGTTTGCTCTCCGCACGGCGGCGTCCGTCGGAGCATGGAACGTCCAGCCATGCTCCGCGGCGCGGCGGCGGACGGCGGGCGTCCAGCCCCACGGGCAGCAAACGACTTCACGCGCCGAAGAAGCGTGCGCACTGGTGGCCAAGCCACCAGTGCCACCCGTCCGCGCCGAAGAAGCGTGCGCACTGGTGGGCAAGCCACCAGTGGCACCCAAAGCCTCGCCCATGGCACCCAATCCCTCGCTCAGCAGGTGCACGCGCGGCAGCCCGGCCTGCACCATGCGTTCGGTGAAGGCCGGTTCGATTTCCGCCGGCACGGCCACGACGTCGCCCTCTTCCGCGACCGCGATCCATACCATCGCGAGGTCCGCCAGCGCCGATCGTACCGATTCTGACGGCTGGCGCGATTCTCCGGCCAATTGGCTCTCGAAGTCAAAGTTTCCCACGAACGCGCGCATCGCGGCACCGGCGGACTCGGCAGCTTTCGGAACACCGCCCGATTGTGCACGATCGCCCCTGTCGGCAGGAACCGACAGCCCGGCACAACCGGCCGCCGAGGAGTTGCGGATGTGCGCGGCAAAGGGATGGAATCAGTCGCGCGGGCCGTTCGTGACGATCTTTCTTTTCGCAGCGGCGCTTGCGCGCAGGAACTCTTGCGCGCTAACACGGCCATGCGTCAATCGCTCCGTTCTCTGCGGCGACCACCTCAACGGCTCGAAACATCGCGTGCCCGCCCGCCCCGCCACGATCAACCCGCTCCGCCGCCGCGCTCGGAGGCCAGCGCACAAGGCGCCTTTGCGCGCGACGCTTCTGGCCGCGCTGATCGTCAGCGGCTGTGCCCCGGAAATCGTGCCGCCCCCCACGCCCCTCGCCCAGCCGCCGCTGCCCGGCGCCGGCGTCGTCGTGCCCGCCAATGAAGCCTGGCTCGATCCGGGGGTGAACGTTTCCGTCGGCGAGGCGCTCACGGTCACCGCGGATGGGACGGCGCTCGTCCAGGAGGGCAGCGTTTGGAAGCACCACAGTCGCGTCGAGGTCGGTCCCGAAGGAACCTATCTCTACGACGACGCGGCGGCGAAAGCATCGTACCCGCTGCCGGCCGGCGTTAGTGGACCCGCTCCCGCATGGTGCCTGATCGGCCGCATCGGCGATGGGCCGCCGTTCTACATCGGCCGGTCGAAGAGCTGGATCGCCGACCGCTCCGGACCATTGCTGCTGGGCATCAACGACTATGATCTCAGCGACAACCAGGGTTGCTTCCGCGTTTCGATTGAACGGCCCGGAGCGCTGCAGCCCGTGGCGTTTCAGCAGCCGGTCACCGAAGGGATCAGACCCCTT
>JAHWKJ010000544.1 GCA_019347905.1 Planctomycetota bacterium | reverse complement strand
CCCTCGGCGACTTTGGCGTGAATGCTGAACAAGCCGAGCATCAGGCTTTCGTACGGCGTCGCGTCGAGGTTGTAGAGATCGGGGCACTCGCCGACGTAGTCGATCGGCTTGACCCGATCCAGGGAATCGGCACAGGCCCAGCGGGGCAGTTCGCGAAAACTCTCCCACAGCGGCACACCGAACTGCCTGCTCTCGCCATAGAAGCGGCAGCGGCCGACGTCCCGTTCACTGCCGCGAATGCTGTAGACCCACACCTTGCGGAACGGGTTGTAGAAGAACGTGCTGCGGTCGCCCGATCCACCCGGCGCGCCGAGCGATGCGCTCCAGTCGATCCCGTCGGGCGACACGCGCATCTGCAAGCCGGCGCGATAGTACATCATCTTGAACCGCCGCGCCGGGTCGGTCTCTTCGAGGTCCAGCCAGACCGTGCTCGAATCTCGCTGCACCGGCTCGATGTTGAGCAGGTTGTCGCCCCAGCGTGCGACATTCAGCTTCGGCCGCTCCCAGCGAACGCCGTCGGCCGATGTGGCGTAGCCCGTGAAGACGCCCGTCGCGGCCAGATACCACATCTTGAACGTGCGGTCGCGGGGGTCGTACCAGACGCCGTCGCTGAACGGCGCCGCGAAGGGAATGTTGCGGTTGCGGTGACGTTCCCAGTCCGTCTCCGGCTCGAGCACCGGTGAGTCCGGATGCCACCGCGGTTGATGAAACGACCGCTCGAGCGTCGTCTCGGCGATCAGAAAATCGTCCACAAAAAGCTGCCGCCCCACATCGATCGAGATGACTTCGGGCGGATTCGCCAGATACGGCGGAGCGATCGGCTTGTCGCGCGCGAACGACGCTGCACGCGGCGGCCAATTGTCCGGCAACTCGATCCCGTTAGAAAGCCGTTCGCCGGCGGCCGTCGCCCGCGCGGCGAAAAGCAGGGTCGCGAAAGCAAGCAGAGGGATCGAGATGGGCAATAGGAGGATCCGTTTCATATTTCTTGAGGCCAACGACCCCGCTCAGCAGCCCCGGCCGCGCGGGCAACTATGGATCGCAGAAATCTAACATGCGGCCGGGGTCTGCTGCAGCGGATGGTTCGGCGGCACCGGCGAGCGGTCAGAAGGCGCCCGGCCACAGGTGGGCCTGCCACGCCGGCCAGACCGCCTTGACCTCCTCCAGGAGCCAACCACCAACAGTTACGGAACTCTCGTGGGACGCATACACGATCCAGTCCAGAGCGGCCGACGACCAGTAGCCCTCGGCCCCGTTGTAGTGCGGATCGAACAGCGAGACCTCCTGCTCGTACTCCGGGCCGTACTCCCGCAGTTCCCACATCCGTCCGACCCCGCGCTGTTCCAGAATGCCTTGCAGGCGGCGGGACGGCGCACCTTCGCTGAACGCGGCCGAGTCGAATGCCGCAACACCGGGCACCGAGCAGTCCGCGAGCGGATACCAGTAGCCTGCGGGAATCTGCCAGCGCTCCCGGAGCCGCGCCCAGACCGCCTCCGACTCTTCCGCTGCTAGGACGCGCCGGAACGGAAGTGGCTCGACCGCCCCCAAGTCGGCAGGGGACAAGCCACGGACGTAGCCGCAGAACGCCGCACGCTCCTCTGCCGTCGCCCATTGGTCGATCGCGCCGATGGGCTCGCGGGTGAACTCATCGTTCGCCGTTTCGCCCGCACGGGCCACCCGCTCTTTCGCTGCCTCGAAGTCGCGCAGCTCTGCGGGGTCGATCCGTTCGAGTTCGACCCGGATCGCGTTGAGGACGTTGTATCTGGGGAACATGGCCAGCGCTTCGGGCGTGTAGTGGTAGCCGTCGCGTTCGCGGTCACGTCCGCGGCGGACGATCTCGGCGTACCGCCCCGCCCAGAGCGAGTATTGCTCCAGGCAGTAGCGACGCGCGGCGGTATGGACGCCCACAGCCGCTTCCACACTCGCACCTCCCGAACCCGAACGCCGCCGAATGTAAAGTGATTCTAATCTGACTGCTCCGGGACGTCACGTGGGATGGCGTGAGGGCTGTCGCCGGAGCAGTCCGGATAGAATCCCGTTGAACTGAGCCGCTTCGCGGCGGCAGGTGGCTGACGTCGAGTCGGTCGCCTATGGGCATTGATCGATGCGGCCGCTCAGCGAGCCGCATTGTATCGGCCGGCGGACGAGGCGCCCAATCGGGTGATGCAGGTGGCGCGGCGCCGGTCGTGCGGTCGGGCTGGGCGCAGCCGCCGGAACCGGACGCCTGAGGGAGCGGCGTTTCAGCGCGTCAAACCGTGGCCCGCGCGCACCGGCAGCCGGGGGGCTCACCGTCCCCACTTGCTCCAATCTCGATTATTGGTCACGGCTTGACGATATATCATATATGTTATATGCTGTGGCATAGCGAACAGGGTTTTCGGGATGGCGAAGGCGCAGCCGGCTCAGCGGGAAGAGCGGATATCGAAGCCGCTTGTCTGGCTGCACGGCGAGATCAAGACGCCGCCGTTTACCGCCGAAGGACGACAAGAAGCTGGGATGCTTCTCAGGCTCCTGCAGGAAGGCGAGCGGCTGGCGATGCCTCAAGCGGAGCTCTTGTCGGCGGTCGGTCCCCGTTGCGGCGCCCTGCGGGTTCGCGATGCCGAGCACAACTGGCGAATCATGTATCGCGCCGACCCCGACGCAGTCCTGATCCTCGAAGTGTATGCCAAGAAGACGCGGAAGATTCCCGACGAAGTCTTCCAGCGGTGCCAACAGCGGCTCAAGCAGTACGATGCGACGGTCAAGGCAGCGGAGAAGCACTGAGGACCACGCGATGAACGCCACAAAGCGAAAGGCCATCGAGGCCGCGGGCTGGAAAGTTGGCGATGCTGCTGACTTTCTGGGGATGAGCGACGATGAGCGCCAGTTGCTCAATGCGCGCGTCGAACTCGCATTGGCCATTCGGCGTCAGCGGAAAGCTCGTCAACTCTCTCAGAAGCAGCTTGGGGCCAGGCTCAAGACCAGTCAGCCGCGCGTCGCAAGGATCGAACGCGCTGCGCCGGATGTGTCTCTGGACCAACTCGTCCGTGCGTTTATGGCGGCGGGCGGGAAGGTTGTGGTTCGAGCCGCCAAACCGAAGACAGCGAAAAGCAAGCGATCTCAAACTACGACAAGCACAATCATCCTCGACGTGGTGACGTCCGAATAATTGATCCTGCACAAGACTTTCGTCTTCGATTCGGGGGAGCGGAAATGGGGACAACTCTCATCCCTCACCGCCGTTGAGGTCGACGACAAGCTTCGCGCACTTCTCAATCTATGAGTGGGGCGAACGACCGCCGATCGGAGCGACTGCCGCACTTCACGCCGGCCGCCAGACCAGGATTTCGCCCTGACCCGGCACCGAACGGTCGCCGGTGTAGAGGCGGTAGCGGCCCTCGCTGACGGCCCACGGGAGGGTGACGCCCAGCGGCGCGAGGTGCCGGGCGTAGATGTTGACGAACGTCGGATTGTAGTCGGTGGCGAACGCGAATGTCGGCATCAGGGGCAGGGCCTTGAGCGAGATGATCGTGCCGCGGGTCATCCAGGCGCCGGTGCGAATCTCGGCCCCGGAGAGCAGGACGATCGTGCCGCCTTTCATCTGCAGTCCGGTGAAGTCCCTGGCGGGGCCGCCCACAACGATCGTGCCGCGGCGCATCCGCATGCCGACTTCCAGACCGGCCGATCCGTCGACGACGATCGTGCCGTTCCTCATTCCGGCAAGCGAGCCCCGATAAGCGGCGCCTATCTGCCCGCCGGCATGGCCGCGCACGCGGATGAAGCCGTTCTTCATCTCCGCCCCAAGCCAGTCTCCGGCGTTGCCGTGAACTTCGATCCGCCCGCCGGCCATGTACGCGCCCACGTGCATGCCCACGTCGCCGAACACGGTGATGCTGCCGGTGGTCATGGCCCGGCCGGCCCAGCGGACCTTGCGCAGGTCGCCGTGGACTTCGAGGTCCTCGCTGTGCTCGCCTTCGACGTCGAAGAACTCGCCCAGCGGCAGTTGCCGTTTGCCGTGATAGACCGTGAGCGCCCGGATTTCCGCATTCGAGAGGCGAGCCAGCGCGTCGGGCGAAAGCACCTCGGCTTCCAGAGGCACGGCCGGCTGCCGTTTGAGGCGAAACGTGATCGTCACTGGTTGAGGGTTGAGGGTTGAGGGGCAGCGGTCAGAGATCAGGGTCGGACTCGTCGGGGTGGCTGGGGCAGGTCAAACCACACTGGCGCGTCGACTGCGCAACCAACTTCGCAGAAAGCCAGAGACGTCCCATCAGGACACGCGATGCCCCAGTTGCGCGGACACCCACTCTGGGGCATCGTGTAGGATCTTGCAGCGCGTCAACCTGATCCACACTGTGCCTGCAACCGATGTCTAACATGGTTTGACCTG
>JAHWKJ010000543.1 GCA_019347905.1 Planctomycetota bacterium | reverse complement strand
CGTCACCGTGCGCTGCCTGCACTCGATCCTCATGGCCCACGACGACGCCATCGATGACACGATCCGCTTCCTGGACACCGGGAGAGTCCGTGCGGACGGGGAGCCGCATGCGATTCCGAAGCCAATGACCAATGACCAATGACCAATGACCACTGACCAATGACCACCGCGATCCGCGGGAAGGTCGCGATTGTCACGGGCGGCGCGGTGCGGTTGGGGCGCGAAATCGCGCTTGGCCTGTCGGATGCCGGTGCGGGAGTCGTGGTTCATTATGGGCGTTCGCGCGAAGCGGCCGAACGCACGATCTGTGAGATCGCGGCTGCCGGCGGACGGGCCGTGGCGGTCGAGGCCGATCTCGCGTCCCCGGTCGAGGCGGCGTGCGCCATCATCGGCGCGGCACGCGCGGAGTTCGGCCGCGTCGATATTCTGGTCAACAATGCCTCGGTGTTTGAGCCGTCGACGCTGGCCGATGCCGAGCCGGACGATTGGGACCGGCAGTTCGCGGTGAATCTTAAAGCTCCCTTTTATCTGTGCCGCGAGTTTGCGGGGGCGCGCGAGCCGGGGCGGCGGGCGCACATCGTCAACATTCTCGACTGGCGGGCGACGCGGCCGGGGGCGGGACACCTGGTGTATACGCTCACGAAGGCCGCGCTCGCGACGCTGACGTTGGCCCTCGCGCAGGAACTGGCGCCCGACGTGCAGGTCAACGCCGTCGCGCCGGGGGCGATCCTGCCGCCGCCGGGCGAGGGGGCCGATTATCTCGACAAACTCTCCACCCGCATCCCACTGGGCCGCACCGGCAATGCGGCCGACGTGGCCGAGGCGGTGCTGTTCCTGCTACGCTCGGAGTTCATCACCGGCGAAATCCTGCACGTGACCGGCGGCCAGGAACTGTAGGAGTGCTCCGGGTCTCCAATGTGGAGAACTGCATTCGAGAGCCAGCTTTTAACGCAAAGGCGCCAGGACCGCAGAGAAACGCAAAGGCTTGAAGTCAACCGGTTTCAGAGGCGTCTCAACTCTTTGCGAATCTTGGCGTTCTTCGCGACTTTGCGTTAAAGCAGATTCGCGCCTTCGTGCTCGCGTTCGATGGATCTCCATGGACCGAATCATCATCAAAGACCTGCTCCTGCGGGCGATCATCGGCATCAACGACGAGGAGCGGACGAACCGTCAAGACGTGCTGATCAACCTGTCGATCTACACCGACACTCGCCCCGCCGCCCGCTCCGACGACGTCGCCGACGCCGTCAATTACCGCACGCTCACCAAACAGGTCATCGACCTGGTGGAGACCTCGCAGTTTTCGTTGGTGGAACGTCTGGCCGACGCCATCGCGACGCTGTGCCTGGCCGACCGGCGGGTCGCGCGCGTGCAGGTCGCGGTGGAAAAGCCGACGGCGCTGCGTTTCGCCAGTTCGGTCGGCGTCTCAATCGAGCGGACGCGCGACGATGTTTGACCCGCCGCACCGCGCGTATCTGTCGCTCGGTTCCAACATCGATCCCGAGCGCAACCTGCCGGCGGCCGCCTCGCTGCTGGCCCGCTATGGCCGCGTGCTCGCAGTGTCCTCGGTGTGGCAGAGCGCGCCGGCGGGATTTGCCGAGCAGCCCGATTTCCTCAACGCGGCGGTGCTGCTCGAGACGGATCTGTCGCCGGAGGAGATCGTCGACAGCACGATCCCGGCCATCGAATCCGCCCTCGGCCGCGTGCGCGAGCCGGACAACAAGAACGCATCGCGCACGATCGACGTCGATCTGTCGCTGTACGACCGTTTGGTCGAAAACCGCGGCGGGCGCGAATTGCCCGATCCCGACGTGCTCACCCGCCCATTCGTTATCGTGCCGCTGGCCGAGGTCGCGCCGAACTATGTGCATCCGATGGACGGCCGCACGCTGGCGGAGATCGCCGCCGGCTTCGACCAGGCGGCGGACCTGCGGCGGCGCGAGGACGTGGAGTTGGGGTCGAAGGTCGAAAAGGTCGCAGGTCAAAAGGGCCGGAGCGGAGCAGACGCCGAACGACCTACAGCTTCGTGACCGCGTCCCTCGCTCAAGGCTCGGGCTCTTCGACCTTCGACCCTTTCGACCTTCGACCCTTTCGACCCTTCCGCAAAACGTGAAGGCCACGACCGGACCAGGTCCGGCCGTGGCTCACCCCTCACGTCCCAGCAGACGGGTTACTCTGCTCCTTGCATCCTCTGACTGCCGCAGCAGGCCCTGTCACTGCCGGCGGAGGCCGGCGCGGCTCTGCCAGACCATCGCCGCCGTGGGCGCCCTCACCGATTCGACCGGCGGAGGCACGGGCGACGCGAGGCCCGTCGGCTCTTCATCGGCACCGAACGGCACGGACACATTGGTCGTGCTGCGGGTCTGAATCGTCGTCCATGTGCTGGCACCGGTTGAAGCCGGCTCAAGTGCCGGTCCACCTGTCGCCGGCGCCGGCAGGACGGCTGTGGCGGGTGGCGGGGCGATGCCGGCAGAAGTCAATGGAATGCCAGGCTGCGGCTGTGCGATGCTCTGGCCGGTCCAGGAATTTCCGAACGCCATGCCACTGCCGATCGGCCAACCGACGGCCATCGTCTTTTCGTGCGGCACGTAGCGAACGGTCCGTTCGGGGACGATGCGTGTCGTGACGTGCGGCACGCGCTCCGTGAACTGATACGGGACCGTCCGGTAGCTCATCCGCGGCTCGTAACGCGTTTCGGTAACTTGCCTCACGGCCGGTTGCGAGACCCAGACCATCTGCCAGCCGCCTTGTTCGACCATCACGTTCCGCGTGGACGTGACGGGCACGGTTTCGCAGATGGGTTCGCTGCGAGCGCCGCTCCGGACCACATCCCGATAGCCGACGACGGCCTCCTGCCTGTAGCGCGTCTCGACGACCGGCTGCAGGGTGGTGCATGTGCAGCGGGCGGGCATGAGGCCGCAATGGTGACAGCAGGGGTCGGACAGGATCGGCCCCTGCGCCAGCCCCGGCATGGTGGACAGGGCGGCGGCGAGTGAGGCGATCCAGGCGGTGAACAACAGGCGATGCTTCATCGTGGCGCTCCGTGTGCAAACCGGCTGGATTACTTTATCGTCAAAGTCTGCACCGTCGCGTGAACCGGAATAACCAGCTTTCCTGCCGGAGCCAAACATGCCCTCTGCGGAGCCACTCCTCGCCCACAACGTCTATTTCACGCTTCAGGATGCGTCGGCCGAGGCCGTCGAGCGGATGATCGCCGCGTGTCACCGCTACCTGAAGAATCACCCGGGTGTGGTGTTTTACGCCGCAGGCGGGCTGGAGCCGGAACTGGCCCGGCCGGTGAACGACCGCGACTTCCACGTGGCCCTGCACATCGTGTTTCGCGACCGCGCCAGCCACGACGCCTACCAGCAGTCGCCCGAGCACGTGAAGTTCATCGAGGAGAACCGCGCGGGGTGGCAGCGGGTCCGCGTGTTCGACTCGCTGGTAACCAACGGCGGCTGAGGGGCCCGCCGGGAGGGACTGGCAGCCGCATCTACGGCCCATCGGTGAATCTTCACACAGGGAGGTAAAGCCCTCCCTGCGGGCTGCCGATGAATGTACCGTCGACATGCCTTTCTGCGGGCGGCACGTCCGGACTTCGGTCCGGGCGTGCCGTTTTGCGTTACCTACTCCGCCAGCGAATACAGCGTGCTCACGCCGCGGAGGTACAGCTCGCGGCCGGCGGCGGCGGGGGAGGCGGCGAAGCTGTCCGGCAGGCGGTTCTGGGCGACGATCCGCGGCGTCGGGTCCGGCTCGATGACCACCGTCGTGCCGCTGAGGTCGGCGACGTAAATCCGCCCGGCGGCGGCGATCGGCGAAGCGTACACGTTGCGAATGCCGCTCAAACGCAGCGGCCCGTGCGGCTCTTCGCCCGTCTGCGCGTTCACCCGCGTCAGCACCCCCTGGTAGTGCCGCAGAAAGTACAGCGAGCCGTCGTACAAGAGGGGCGAAGGCACGTAGGGCGTCGTCCGCCGGCGGCTCCAGGCGATCTGCTCCGTCCCCGTGATGTCGCCCCGCGCCCCCTCCAGTCGGATCGCCAGCAGCGCCTGCAAATCGTAGCTGCTGGCGGCGTACACCATGCCGTCGGCCGCGACCGGCGAGGCCACGACGTTCCGCGACAATCCGCCGCATTCCCAGATGACTTCCCCCGTCGCCAGGTCATAGCCGCGGACGCGGCTGGTGCCGCTGACGATCACCTGCGATCGCCCGTCGTGCTCGACGATGATGGGCGACGACCACGACGTGACCTCGTCGCGCTCCACCTTCCACCGCTCGCGTCCGGTGCGCTTGTCGAACGCCGCGACGAACGACTGCCCTTCGTGGTCCCAGTTGACCACCAGCGTATCGCCGTGCAGGGCAGGGGAGGC
>JAHWKJ010000542.1 GCA_019347905.1 Planctomycetota bacterium | reverse complement strand
GGCCGCGTGGCAGGCAAAGTAGACCGATCGCTCCGCGGCCGGACAAATCGGGTCGCGGAGCGATCCGCCTACTTTGTCCGGCACCCATCACCCCAATCTTCTTCTCCGACGGCGAACGGCGAACGCACACGAGACAGTCGCCGCCACGACTGTTGTTGCCCCAAGCAGCATGAGGACCGCCGCGGTCGAGGACCCATGCGAACGAGGACGTGACGCGACGTGCGATGCGGAACCTCTCGTCGGCGATACATCTAAACCGCTCGATTGCAGCAGGATACCTCTTCGATCGTCCTTCCGCGGACCGCCCAGCACCGCGTCATAGCGCAGCGGAGTGTTCCGGCGTTCCGCCATGTGGAAACGATGGAAGGTCAGGTTCGTCCGCGCCAGCACGTCGCGCGGAAAATCGCCGTCGATCACGGTGAGCGTCATGCTCCGCAGCGCCGGCAACACGTCCGCCAGATCCTTCTCGCGTTCCTCCGCCAGCGCCTCGTGCCCGAGCGCATCGACGTCGGCGCCGCGCAGGTTGAGCCGCTCGGCGATGTTCGCCAGTTGCTTTTCGCGATTCTCGTGCGGCAGGGCCAGCGTCTGGTCGCGCACCGCAATCAAATCGGCGGCAAACAGATCGCGGGCATGGCCGTTGTGCGGGCCGGGCTGGCGCTCATCGTCGTAGCTGCGAAGCTGGGCGCGGGTCAGGTTGATGATACGGCCGCGCTCGACGCGGGCACCCAGCACGCGGACGGGCAGCGGCTGGGTGAGGTTCCGAAACAGTTGTCCGCCGGACAACTGCCGCACGACGAACCGCCGGTCGATCGCATCGATGGCCGCCGGGTCTTCCGCCAGCAGGTACACGATGTTGTGCAGCCGGCCTTCGTTGAAGGCCGACAAGCGCATCGGCACTTCCAGCCGCCGCGTGCGGAAGCGGAAGCCCATCGCCTGCACGGCCCCGTCGAAGGCGGCGTCGGGCGGGAGCGTCGCATCGGCCGCCCGCATGCCGGGCTTCGGCTCGACGCCCGCCTTGCGGCCGATGCGCGTCCGCACGGCGACAAAGCACCAGCGGCGGCCGACGTACTCTTCGCACACGTCTTCCATGCCCTCGGGGAAGCGGTAGCGGTGGTCGTCCATCCATGTCTTGAGCGCGGCGGCGCTGCCGGCTTCGAGGACGGCGACTTCGTACATGCCGATGGCTTCTTCGCGAACGACGCGGACCTCGTCCTTCTTGAGCTCGACCCCCAGTCCGCCGCCAAAGAACCCTCCGCCGCCGCCGACGCCGCCCCCACCGCCAAACCCTCCGCCGAAACCGGGCGCCGGCGCGAGGTCGATCGTCACCTCCGGCGGATCGATCGCCTTGGCGAGGTGCTCGAAAACTCCATCCGGCACCTTGCGGATCGCCGGCGGCGTGGGGAAGGGGATCAGCATCCCGAACTCGTCGAGCCGCCCGCGGAACGCCGGCCGGATCACAAAGGTTTCGAGGCCGTTGCGATAGAACACGTACGTCCGCTGCGCGCCGATGCGGACGATGGGCGGGGCGGCATCGCGGTTCACCCATTCAATCGGCGGCACCATGCCGCAGGGGTCGCCGCGCAGTTCGGAAACCAGCACGGCGCCGCCCATCACCGCCGCCATCAACAAATGTGCCGTAAGCCGGGCAGACATGGGAATTCTCCTGCGGCCCGCAGGAAACGAGGTTCTTACAACACATCCTTGTCCGGCTCCGCGGGATCGATCCGCGGCCGGATGCGAACGGGAATCTTCTTCCCGCAGTGCGGACAAGGCACGAACAGCGTCGTTGTGATCTTGAGCAACAGGCCGTGCTCGCGATTGACCACGAGCAGGTTGTCGTCGGCATCGAACGCCGCGCCGCTCGTTCCTAATGGCACCACGCACAGCGGGCTGAGCCTGCCGCTCGCGGGATCGAGCCGCAGAATCACGCGGCTGCCGAGACAAGTGATGACGACGTGCCCCAGTGCATCGACCGCAACACTCGATGGTTCGTCGAGTCCGCCGGCCAGTACGTGCGGGCGGCCATCGGCGGAAAGGCGATAGACGCTTCCCGACATCGGGCACACGACGAGCAATTCATTACGGTGGGTGAACGCGATGGCGGTCGGCGCCGGCAAATTGTCGACCGCCGTTTCGAGGCCTCCTTTCGCACCAATGCGGACGACGCGGTTCTCGCCGGAAAGCGCCACGTGCAGCCGGCCGTCGGCATCGAACGCCAGTCCCTGCGGGCCGGTGAGATCTTGTGCGATCGTTTCCGATTCCGCCCCACGCGTGAGGCGCACGACGGAACCACGGTTGCGCCGCCCGCCGGCGTACTCTGCAACGTACAGACGTCCGTCGGCATCGACCGCCAGGCCCGCTGGCTCCTCCAGTCCCTCCGCGGCAACCGAGTTCTCGCCAGCGGCGCTGCGGCGGTAGACGGCACCGAGACCGGCGTCCGCCACATAGATGTTGCGGCCGCGGTCGACGGCCACTGCCGAGGGCTGCACGACCGGAATCGGCACGCGGGCGACGATCGGCACACCGTCAATCACGAGCGGCTCGTGTGCGTGTTGCACCGGGTTCGACCCCTCAAACGGGTCGAGCGAATAAGAGCCGCCGGCCAGAAGCGCCGCGGCAAGTGCAAGCCAGTGCATCACAGCTCATCGTCCTACAACAGCGGCCGCCGACCGCTTTGATCGGAAGGGGGAGATGGGAGCGTTGGAGCTTGTCCCGGCCGCAGTCGCACCGGAATCGGCTGCCGGCAGTGCGGGCACGGGATCGACAGGAAGGTCGTCACTTTCATCACGTAGTGATCGTCCCAGTTCACGAGCAGCAGGTTCGCCTCCAGATCGAACGCGATACCGATTGTGCCCGCGGGCACCACCGCGAAACGTCGTATGCCACCGTCCGCCGTAAGCAGGGCGAGTTCCGTCCCGCCGTAGTTCACCGCGACGATTGGCCCGTCAGGATGCAGCACGAGATCGGTTGGTGCGTCGAGTTCGCGAGTAACAGTCGTGACCATGCCCATCGGAGAGACGCGAAACACGGCACCCTCCGTGGCCGATGCCACATAGAGATTCCCTGCGCGGTCGAACTCCACCGCGGCCGGCCCGGGGAGTCCGGCCGCCATCACGTCCGCCTGCCCGTCCTGCGCGATCCTTAGGATGCTGCCGCCCTGGAGCTGCGCAACATACACGAGACCATCCGGCCCCACGGCCACGTCGGCGGGACCGGTCAGCCCACCGGCGAAGTCGACCGGCAGACCGTCGGCCGCAATCTGCACGATACGTCCGCCGCCGCTCATGCCGCCGGCGTGAACGGCAACGTACAGATTCCCCATGTCATCGCAGGCCAGTCCGGCCGGTTCGTCGAGATCCGACGCGAGGATGGAAGTTACCCCGTGTTGATCGAATCGCAGGACGCTGCCGGCCGCCCAGTCGGCCACGACGAGACTTCCCGATGGTTCGACCAGTGCCCGGCGCGGCCCCGTCAGCGAGAGTGGCAGCCGCGCCACCATGGGCCGGGCATCGACATCGACCGGCGTGTGGCGGTGCTCGTGCGACCGCTCGTCAGCCCGTGCCGCAGGAGAACCGGCCAACAGGCACACCAGCAGCACCGGAAATGCGGCCGACGAGAACGACCCTCGGAGAATGCACATCGCGCCCCCTGGTTTGCTGCCGATGTCTGGCCGCGTTCATCCGGCGATGCCGGCCGTGGAACGGACGACCGGCGTCGCTGTCATTCTGCCCGTCGAAAATCAGCCGGTCAACAGCGGCTCTGTAACATCCGTAAGCATGTGCGACGCACGGCAACCGCAGCACAGCCATGGAAGCGCGTCCATCCAGCGGCGGCACAAAGTCAGCATTACGCCGAGGCCCGCAAGCGACGCAGCGCCGGCGCGATCGAGCTTTGGAAGCCGACGCCCGCCGTCAGCGCCAGATCGACATCGGCAGGCTGTGCGGCGATCCCCTCATCGAGCACCGCACAGGCCTCGGCCACCAGCGGCTGCGACAACCGCCGCACCAGTTCCCGCTCAGAGAGTGAAACATTCCCCCGCGTCCAACGCTCCACCTCCGGATTCAGCCGCCGCGCTGGCTCGCCCCGCACCCCAACCGCCTTCCCCCCCTTACAAAGGGGGGCCAGGGGGGGTCGCCGGCGGCATACAAGAAGAAACCAGCACCCGACTTCCTCCCCAGGCAGCCGCGCTTGAACAACGTCACCAGCAGCCTCGCCGGGGGAAATCGATCCGGAAACGCCCGCTGCATCACCATGCCCACGCGCAGCGCCGTATCCAGCCCGATCTCGTCGAGAAACGCAAACGGACCCATCGGAAATCCGAACGTTCGCGCCGCCGCTTCAATCGCATACGCGTCCACGCCGTCGGTG
>JAHWKJ010000056.1 GCA_019347905.1 Planctomycetota bacterium | reverse complement strand
TCAAGGATGGGTGCTGCGAAAGGAGGCAGCGAAAGGCCGCTATGTTAAAGAACGCGAGGAACGACGAGAGCGGACGCGGAATTCCAGAAGTTTTCCCAAAATGTCGCAGCGCAGCCCGTCCGGCCAGCAATGAGCACGCACACGTCGCCTCCTCTCAAGCGAAGGGATCGGCGCGAACTTGCATAAGACATGCTGCATTCGACATAAGCAGCGAATGCTGGCGCCGATCCCCGCCAGGCGCGCAACCGCGCGGGCTGGGATGGAGAGACCACGGAAACCCCTGCGTCCGGGAGCCGCTCATGAAGTCCTTTCGCCGTTCAGCCTCGACGCCGACGCGGGACCAGGAGGGGCAAGGTGGCCGGGGGGGCCGGGGGTGTGCAAGTTGCGAAGTTGCCAAGTTGCCCCCGCAGCGGTACCGATGCGGAGCATGCGGCATCGGAATGGCCCGTTCGCCGGCGCCTGCCGCCGCTCGTCTGGCAGAATTGTTGCAGTCGTGCGAGAATTGGTTTCACGCGCTCCAGAACTCGCCGCGGCGAAGATCCTGCGTCAAGGGCGATCCAGGTCGGATAGTGTGCGGACATGCCGTACCAATTCGATATCGACTATCGGTTTCCACTCTGCGTCTGGCTCCCGGCGATGGCCCTGGCGGTTCTGCCGGCAGGCGTTCGGGCCGATTCGCCCTCGCCATGGGAACAGACGCTTGCGGAGCGCGGCATCGACGCGTCGGCGGCAGGGCTGGTCGAGTACCTGCGGAAGTTGCACCCCGGCGAAGCTGAGGCGGCACGCAGCCGGGAATTGATCGATCGGCTTGGCAGCCGGGACTTTGCCGAACGCGAGGCCGCCGCCGCGGAACTGGCGCGGATGCCGGTGCCTCCCACCGAAGCGCTGCGGAAGGCGGCGGCGGGGGACGATGCGGAGGTCCGCTGGCGGGCGCGGCGGCTGCTGGAATTGGGGGGCCGTTCGCCGGTGTTGTATGCGGTGCTCAAGCTGCTCGAGTTGCGGCCCGCTCCCGAGGCGGTGGACGCACTGCTAATGGCGGTGCCGCTGTGCGAGGAGCGGCACCTGCGACAGGCGGCCGATGCGGCCCTGGCGAGCTGCGTCCGGCCGGAAGACGCGCCGCGACTGCGGGAGGCGCTCGCTCACGAGGAAAGCTCGATCCGCGCTGCGGCCGCGCTCGCGCTGGGCGCTGCGGCGGGCGAGGCGGCCCGAGAGGACCTGGCGTCGCTGCTTGAAGGGCCCGCGCAGGCCGAGGTGGTCGCCATCGCCGCCGCCCGTGCGCTTGCCGATCTGGGCGACCGCCGCTGCCTGCCTGTGCTGGTGCGACTGCTCGACGCCGACGATCTGGACGTGCGGATCGACGCGGCCGCAACCCTGCGGGCGCTGACCGGCCAGCGCTTCGGCTACGCGGCCTACGAACGCTCGGAGAACCGGACGGCGGCGGTCGACGCGTGGCGGGCGTGGGTTGAAACCAGCGGCACGAGGGCGACGCTCTCGTACCCGGTGAAGCACGACGACTTGGGCGCCAGCCATCTGAACGGCCACATCCTCATCGCCTTCGGCTACAAGAACCACGTGACGGAGTTCGACGCCGAGCGGAAGCCAGTCTGGAAGTACCAGTTGCAGGGCGCCTTCAGCGCCGAGAAGCTGGCCAGCGGTCACGTGCTAATCGCCTCGTACGGCCCGAACCGCGTGGTCGAAGTCGATCCGGAGACAGGCAGCCCAGTGTGGGAGTACCGGCCGCCATCGTGTCTCAATGCGCGTGCCCTGCCCAGCGGAAACGTGCTGATCGCCGCGCACACGGCGAAGAAGGTGCTCGAAGTCTCACGCGACGGCGAGATCGTGTGGGAGTACGCCAGCCAGCACAACTGCTACGACGCCCGTCGGCTGGAGAACGGCAACACGCTCATCGCCGCCCAGCAGACGGTGATCGAAATCGACCCCGCGGGCAGAACGGTCTGGAGCCACGAAGCCCGCGGCTCGGTCTATGGAGTCCAGCCGCTGCCGGGCGGAAACGTCCTGTTGGCAGACAACTCGCGCGGGGCGGTCGAGATCACCCGCGATCACAAGACGGTCTGGGAGTTTAAGACGAACGGCGCCTTCGATGCGCACCGCACGCCGACCGGCACGACGCTCATTTCCACGAACTCCAGCTTCTGCGAGGTCACGCGAGACGGCGAGGTGCTGTGGACGATGGCTGGCGGCGGCCACGGCCGGGCGCGCCGATAGCTGCGAAAAGGACCATCGAACCAGAAACCGAATCGCAGATAAGACGCGAGGGAGAGTCGCACCATGACAGGCTACACCGTGCACACGGGGTCGAACGACAAGTTCCGCGAAGGCTGGGACCGCATCTTCCAGGGCGGCGGCGCGGCCGGGAAACGCAAAGCGGCGGGAAAGTCCGCCGCCGGAGCCAAAGCGCGAAAGTCGGCCAAAGCGAAGAAGGGTGGATCGCAGCGGAAGAAGAGCGGCCGGTCGAAGTAAGCGCCGGCCACCCAGCCGTAGTGTGGATTTCAATCCACACGACCACCTCGTGTGACTCAGGCGTGGAGCATCTGACGTGTGGATTAAAATCCACACTACCGACTTTCGTAAACCCGGCGGCTTATGCCGCTCGGCTCGCCTGTCCGGCGGCGGTGCTCGGCGTATAATTCAACGGTCGCCGATGCGACTGCCGGAGTCCCCGACGTGCCGGGCTTCGCTCCGGCGAACTGCGATCATTGCTTCAGTCCCTGTTTCGCCCGTCGCCGGGTGCCGATTCATGCCGCTGACCGTCCTCGACACACGTCCCGAAGTCCACGAAGACCCGCTCGATCTCATGGACGAGATCGACGAGCTGAAGCGGGAGAAGGACGCCGTCATCCTCGCCCACTATTACGTGGACGGCGAGATTCAGGACATCGCCGACTTCACCGGCGACAGCCTCAAACTGGCCCGCGACGCGGCGGCGACCACGTCGGCAACGATTGTATTTGCTGGCGTGCACTTTATGGCGGAGTCGGCGAAGATTCTGAACCCCGCCAAGACGGTGCTGCTGCCCGATCTCGAAGCCGGCTGCTCGCTGGCCGAAAGCTGTCCGCCCGACAAGCTCGCCGCCTTTCAAGAGGAACTGCGCACCGCCGGCCGCGACTTCGTCACCGTGGCCTACATCAACACGTCGGCCGCCGTGAAGAGCCTGTGCGACTGGATCGTCACCAGCGGCAATGCGCGGGAGATCATCGAGCGGCTGCCGCAGGACAAAGAGATCCTGTTCGTCCCCGACCAGCACCTGGGCCGCTACCTGGAAGAGGTGACGGGCCGCAAGATGATCCTGTGGCCGGGCGCGTGCATGGTGCACGAGATCTTCAGCGTGCAGGACCTGTTGCGCGCGAAGCGGAACAATCCCGGCAGCGTGGTGATTGCCCATCCTGAGTGCCCGCGGTCGATCCTGGAGCACAGCGAGTTCATCGGCGGGACGGAGAAGATGCGGAAGTACGTGGCGTCGCTCGGGGAGCCGACGACGTTTCTGGTGGCGACCGAGGCGGCGATGATCCACCCGCTGAAGAAAGCCGCCCCGCAGCACGAGTACATTCCGGTGCCCGGGATCATGACGTCGAGCGGCGAGACCTGCGCCTGCAACCGCTGCCCGCACATGGCGCGGAACACGCTCCAGAAGGTGCGCGACTGCCTGAAGCATGGCCGGCCGGAAATCCGCTGGCAGCCGTTCTTCGACAAAGCCCGCGACGTTTTGCGGCGGAGCCTGCTGGAGTAGCGTTCGTAGTGACCCGCTTCAGCGGGTCGATGCTTGCGAGACGCGTAATGCGCACCTTTCGACCCGCTGAAGCGGGTCACTACGAACGCGGTCACGAGCCGAATGCGGCCCACGCCGCGCCGGCCGCTCCGGCGAGAGCGGCGGCCGCCGCCCACAGCCACGCATGTGCATACCACGCGCGGTGCAATTCCCCCGCCGTGGGGTCGACAATCCGGAACCGCTGCCGGCGGGCGATGGTGACGACGTCGCCCGGCCATAGCATGCGGTCGGTCACCGGCACGCCGTTGACTTCGACGCCGTTCTTGCTGTTCAGGTCGTGAATCCGCCAGAACGTGCCTTCCGGGAGCAGTTCGCAATGCGTGCCCGAAACGCCCGCTTGTGTCAGCACAAAATCGCAGCTCTCGCTTCGTCCGATCACGAAGCGTCCGCGATTGAGCGGCACGACCGATGGCCCATCCAGCGCGCGCAGCTCTGCCGGCGGCAGCTCGGCCGTCTCTTCGCTCACCAGTGGGCGGACCGGCACCGCGAACTCCTCACGGGGCGGTCCGAGAGGAACATCGACTTCAAACGTCGAGTCGGATGTGCGCACTCCACTGAGAGGCCGCGTATCGCCGGCGACCGCCGTTTCGATCGCCTGTTCCGACTGCCCGCCGGCTGCGATCGAACTGCGGGGCCGGGTGCTCGAGGAGGTGCGCTCTTTCGGCTTCGACGGCCGCTCGAGATCCGAACGCGTGCGGGCCTGCCGGATCCGCTGCATCAACACGCCCGAGAAGTCGAAGTCCACCGGCTTGCGCTGGGCCAGCGGCTCGAGGGCGGCGATGACCTCCGCGGCCGACTGGTACCGGTCCTCCGGCCGCTTGGCCATCATCTTCTCGACGACGGCCACTACCTCGTCCGGCAGCCGCGGGTCGCGGTCTTTGAGCGGGCGGGGCAGCTTGGTGCGGTGCGCTTCGAGCTTCGCCGCCCCGGTCTTCTCCGGGAAGGGAAACTTCGCCGTCAGCAGGCAGTAGAGCGTGCAGCCGAGACTGTAGATATCCGCCCGGGCGTCGACGGCCTGGCTGTCGAGCGATTGTTCGGGGGGGATGTAGTCGGCCGTCCCGAGACAGTCGTGCCCGAAGATCATCGCCAGCGAGAACTCGCTGTCCGCCTCGTCCTTCACCAGCGCCAGGCCGAAGTCGAGCAGCTTGACGTGGCCCTCGCGGTCGATGAGCAGGTTTTCCGGCTTTACGTCGCGGTGGATGATGCCCCGGCTGTGGGCGTGCTCCAGCCCGGCGGCGGCTTGCAGCGCGACGTCGCAGGCCTGCTCGTGCGGCAGCCGGCCGCGGGTGACGAGCAGCTCGAATAAGCTGATACCGCGGACGAACTCCATCGCCACGAAGCAGATCGCGCCGGTGTCGTCACAGCGCAGGGTGCGGACGATGTTGGGATGATCGAGCTTGCGGCCGGCGCGGGCCTCGATCTTGAGGCGGGCGAGCATGCCCGCATCGGTCTTGAGCCGCTCGGTAAGCACTTTGAGGGCGACCTTCTGCCCGCTCTCCGTATCGAGCGCCAGATACAGCCGGCCCATGCCGCCCAGGCCCAGCATCTCCAGCACCGTGTAGCGGTCGATGAAGAACCCGCGGGCCCGGCCGTCGAGCAGCCGCTCGGCCTGGAACCGCGTGAGCAGCTTGTGCTTGACCAGCTCGCGGGCAATCTCTTCCGGCGACTCGAGCCGGCGCAGATCCAGCGCGTGCATCGCCTCCGCAAACTGCTCGGGCGAAAGCAGCCGGCTGTCTTCCAGCCGGTCGAGAAAGGTTCCAGTCAAAGACGGCCCGGACATCACGAGCGTGAGCAGCCTCGAATTCGCAGCCCCAGGGAGCCATGGGACGGACAGGTGCCGCCATTATACGGTCGAAAAGCGGCGCGCCTAAGGAAATCCGGAGAATCTCGACGTACAATGCGGCGGCTGGCAGCTTTCAGCGGTGGCGTGGCTGGGGCAGGGAAAGCCAGTGGGTCATTCCACATCGCACGGAGAACTGCCATGGCGAAGTTCGCGGTCATCCTGGCGGCGGCCGGACGCAGCACGCGGTTCCAGGACAGCAAGCGCAAAAAGCCCTTCGCAGACCTCAAAGGGCGGGCGGTGTGGCTGCGCGCCGCGGAACTGTTCGTCGGCCGCGAAGACGTCGCCCAGACGCTGATTGCCGTCTCGCCGGACGATCTCGAGTGGTTCAAGGAGAAATACCGCCCCAACCTGGCGTTCATGGATCTGGAAGTGATCGCCGGCGGCAGCGAGCGGGCGGATACCGTCGAGAAGGCCCTCGCCCGCGTCCGCAGCGATATCGAGTTCGTCGCCGTCCACGATGCGGCCCGGCCGCTGCTGGCAAAGGAGTGGATTGACGCGCTATTCGAGGCGGCCCGGCAGCATGAAGCGGTCATCCCGGCGATCCGCGTGTTCAGCACAGTCAAGCGCGTCGTCGCGGGCAAGATCCGCGAGACGGTCCCGCGCGAAGAGCTGTGGCTGGCGCAGACGCCGCAGGTCTTCCGCCGGCAACTGCTGCTCGACGCCTACGCGCGCCGCGGCGACGCACCCGCCACGGACGAAGCCAGCCTGGTGGAAGCGCTGGGCGAACCGGTGCACGTGGTCGAAGGCTCGCCGATGAACATCAAGATCACCACGCAGGACGACTTCCGCATGGCCCAAGCGCTCCTGGACGCGCTGCCGAAACCGAAGCTCATCGGTCCGCTGCATCCGTTTGCCGATGAAGATCCGCGGTGGATTTGAGGGGAGCTTTCAGCTCTCAGCTTTCAGCAGTCAGCACTGACCGCTGACCGCTGAGAGCTACAAGCCGGCGCTGCGGCGGGCGCCCACGGCCAGCGCGATCCAGCCGGCGATGAACATCGCGCCGCCGATCGGTGGCGGGCCGATGCCCCAGAACCGCTCGCCCGTCAGCGTGTAGAGGTAGAGCCCGCCGCTGAACAGCAGGATGCCGGCGGCAAACATCCAGGCGGCGGCGGCCAGCCAGCGGCTCGCGCGGCGGGCGGACAACAGCCCGACGATCATCAGTCCCAGCGCGTGATACATCTGGTAACGGGCGGCGGTCTGGAAGTCGTCGAGCGCCTTGTAAGCCGCCGAGACTTCAAACCCCGCGATGAGTCTGCTTTCGGCGTCCGCGTATTTCTCGGCAAAGTAGCCGTCGAATCCGTGAGCGCCGAAGGCACCGGCGACGACAGCCAGGCCAGCCAACAGCGCGCCGGCAACGAACGAGCATCTGGCACAAGTCATGTCACCAGGTCTCCGTCTTCCCGTAACTACAAACGTTCGAAAGTTTTGTCGCTTGCACAAATTGTGAAGCCGGCGTCGAAGCCGGATTTGAACAGGAGTAAACGAAGGAAACGGAGCAGAAAGGCTTGAAGACCTCGCTGCCGAGTCTTCGTTATCTCCGTTGCCTTCTGTTCATTTGATTGCGGCCGAGCGTAGCGAGGCCGCGCTGGGATAACCGCGATTCGCCAGACGAGCGCTTTGTACTCGAATGGTCCCCGGCCCGCGCCCCTCTGGGGAGTCGCAGCTAAACGGGTTATCCCTGCTGGCGATCAGACTCGGGAGTGCGGTGTCTGGAATCGGTGAGTACGTCGGTTGCGAAAAAGCTCTCGACCTGCTCCAGGCCCATGGACCGATACGACGCCATCCCGCGCGAGATCGCCTGGAAGGCGGACCTCGCGCCGGCCGCGCTGCTGTTGAAGGTCATCGCGGCGCCGGCCGGGATGCCCAGGGCTCCGGCCTCCGCGATCGCGTCCTGGTTCGCCCCGAGAAACACAAACTGCCAGCCGAAACCGTCGCGCTGCGTGCGGATCATGTCGAACACCAGCCGCCGGTCGAACTCGTAGCTGGCATTCTCCTGCCCGTCGGTGATGATCAGGCAGATGATCTGCCGCGGCGGCTCCTCGTCGCTCTGCCGGGCCAGCCGGGTCTTCGTGTGGCGGATCGAGCGGCCGATCGCATCCAGCAGCGCCGTCGCGCCTCGCGGCTGGAATCGCACATGGTCGAGCGGCGGAACTTCTTCGAGCGGGACGGCGTCGTAGACGATTTCATGTTGATCGTCGAACTGCGCCAACGTCAGCCGCGCCGTTCCCGGCAGCCGCCGCTGATCGTCGACGAACGTGTTGAATCCGAAAATCGTTTCCGTGGAGATCGATCCCATCGACCCGGAGCGGTCGAGGATGATGGTGATGTCGGTCTCGGCGGATCGCGGCATGACCGAAATCGTACCATGCCGACCGTGGGGGGAGGTAGCTTTCAGCCTTCAGCGATCAGCTTTCAGCTCTGGCTGATCGCTGACCGCTGAAGGCTGACGGCTCACGCGGCCGGACGCGCCAGCGGCGGGGCGAAGGGCGCGGCCGTGCGGCCGGCGAGCCAGCGGCTCTGGTAGCACTCCCCCAGGCGGACAATCAATTCGAGCGCCAGCAGGTCCGCCCGGGCCAGTACGTGGCGGGCGCTGCGATTGCCGAGCCCGCGGACGAGCGTCTCCACCCGCTCCAGGTGGAACTCCAGCGCCTGGGCCGGCGTCAGGGCGGCAGCCGCCATGCTTTCGGCAACGCGGCCGATCTCCGCCACCAGACTCCCCGAACCCATGATGACGTACGTCCGCAGCAGTTCGTGGTAATGCTCGTGGAGACCCGGCGGCAGCACCGGCCGCGCCAGCGGAACGCTCTCGCGGTGGCTCAGTGTTGTGCGACCGTCCAAGACCCCGGCAGTCCCTCCGCCTGCGCCTTGAAGCTCTGCAATGATGCGGCGCTGGCGGGCCAGCAGGTGCTCCGCCTCGTCGCGGTCGCGGCTCAGCCGTCGCTCGTGGCTGAGCTCCAGCCGCCGTTGGTCGCGGCCGATCTCGTGACGCCGGGCAAGGCGGGCAATCACGGCGGCGAGCGCGGGCGACTCCCACGGCTGACCGGTCACCAGGATTTCACAATCGGCCGCGAGCGCATCGCACCATAGCCGATCGTCGGCACGGGCCGTCACGAGGAGCACCGGATCGTCGGACCCGGCGGCGCGAATGGCACGCACGATGTCGAGCCAACGCTGCGCGGCTTCAATCGCATCGGTCCCGTCGGCCTCGGACACGATGGCGATGCAATCGAAGCACTCGTCCTTCAGAAGCGCGAGCGCCGCGGCCGCCGTCGAAACAGATCGCAGGACGGGACCAGCACATCCGCCCGCTTCGAGCAGCCGGACGAGGCTGGCAAGGTCGGGCGCTCCGGCCGCGATCGTGAGCGCTCGCAGTCGCATCGGGATTCGCCTTCGGCAGTCTGAGCCGCGCGGAATTCGGCCGCGGAACATATGGGCAGCGGCGACGGAGTGTCAAGCTCAGAGCGCGTCCGAAAACTCGAGCGCGGGATTCCGATTACTCGTGCGAATGCGCGTCGTCGGGGAACTGGCCGGTGCGGACTTCCTCGATGTAGCGGCGGGTCGCGGCGAGGGCCTGTTCCCGCAACTCGGCGAAGCGCTTCAGGAACTTCGGGTGGAAACCCTCGTTGAGGCCGAGCATGTCCGGCCCGACTAGGACCTGCCCGTCGCAGTCGGGGCCGGCGCCGATGCCGATCGTGGGAATCTCCAGCTCGGCTGTGATCCGGCAGGCCATGCCGCGGGGGATGAGCTCCAGCACGACGGCAAACGCCCCGGCGTCCTGGGCGGCGCGGGCGTCGTCCAACAATCGGTCTTCGTCGCGCTGGATCTTCATGGAGCCGATCCGACGGATCGACTGCGGCTTGAGGCCCACGTGGGCCATCACCGGGATGTCTGCGGCGGCGAGCGCGTGAATCGTGCGGGCCTGGTTCGCACCGCCTTCCAGCTTGACGGCCGCGGCGCCCGTTTCCTTCAGGATGCGGCCGGCGCTGGCGAGGGCCTGCTCCGGGCTGACCTGGAAGCTCATGAACGGCAGGTCCACCACCACCAGCGCCCGCTTCGTGCCGCGGACGACCATTTCCGCATGATAGATCATCTCATCGAGCGTGACGGGCAGCGTGGTCGAGTGCCCCTGCACGACCATGCCCAGCGTATCGCCCACCAGAATCGCATCGACGCCGGCGGCGTCGAACACCCCGGCCCACAGCCAGTCGTAGGCCGTGAGCATGGAGAGCTTCCGCCCTTCGCCCTTGGCCGCCATGAACCGCGGCACCGTCACAGGCAGGCGATCGAAATCCGGCGTTGACATTCCAGGGTTGAGGGTTGAGAGTTTAGGGTTGAGGGTCGCCCCGCCAGGGGTTTCACCTCTGATTTCTCACTCGTCATCAGCTTACCTGAGGCGAGAAGAGTCGGCAAAGTCCGACTCCGCACGCCCTCAACCCTCAACTTTCAACCCTCAACCCTCAACCCGCGCATGAGCGACACCGCACTGGCTGAACCGGTCGTCGATGACTCCGTCGAGACACTCCCGCGGAAGCGGGAGAAGTCCGACTCGCGGAAGAAGCCCAAGCGGCAGCCGCCGTATGCCGTCATCGTCTACAACGACGAGGAGCACACGTTCGACTACGTGATCGAGGTGTTGCAGCGCGTGTGCGGACATCCGCTGCAGAAGGCGGTCGAACTGACGTTCCGCGTGCACAACACCGGCCGCGCCGCCGTCTGGACGGGAGCGCGGGAGGTCGCCGAGCTGAAGCGCGACCAGATCCGCGGCTACGGGCCGGACTTCTTCGCGGTCAACACGGTGCGCTACCCGCTGGGCGTGTCGATCGAGCCGCTGCCCGGGGATTGAAATCGTTTAGCCGCGTCCCAACGGGACGCGCGACGGCGCGCGTCCCGTTGGGACGCGGCTAAACGCGGCTTTGCAACCGCGGGTTGGGGGGAGTCAGTTCCCTTCCGGTCCGATGCGGGTGCTACCGGCGGCTCGGCCGCGCGGGGCGAGGGCCATGCGGGCGCCGCGGTAGGCCGACAGGTGCCGGGCCTTCGTCTCGAGCACCTTGCGGTAGTGATCGGCGGCGGCCTGCGCGTCGCCGGCCAGCGCCAGCTTGCGGCCGATGAAGTAGTGGGCCTCCGCCAACTGCGCGTCCCGGACGGCGGTGTCCGTCTTTTCAACGCTCGCCAGCAGTTCCTCGGCGGTGATCTCGTCCGCGAGGAACGCGAGCAGGCTCCCGACCCAGTCGCGCTGGTCGGCGGACTGCTTCAGCCGCTCGGCGAATCGCTCGCGGGCGTCCTCTTCGTTGTCCAGGTGCTCGAGCGTCAGATAGCGCCACGGATCGAGGTACTGGAATTGCGCGTCGAGCTCGACGGCCTTGTCGAAAGACTTCAAGGCCCGGTCGTAGTCGCCGGAGAAGAACCGGGCGAAAGCCAGGTCGGCGTGCGCCACCGGACTTTCGGGATCCAGCTCGACGACCTTGAAGTGATCGGCCAGCGCCTTCTCCAGGTCGCCGCCCTCCAGCCGCGCCGTGGCGCGCAGGCTGTGGACGGCCGGCTGCCTGGGGTTGATCCGCAGCGACTGAGTGAAGTCGGCCTCGGCCGCCTCGGGCTTGCCGCTCTCCAGCAGCGTGAACCCGCGGTTCGTGTAGGCGAAGAAGTAGTTGCCGTCGAGCTCGATGGCGCGGGTGAAGTCGCCCACCGCATCGTCATAGCGTCCCAGCTTCTGCAGGAACATGCCGCGGTTGTTGTAGACCAGCGGGTTGCTGGGCGCCGCCCGAACGGCCCGGTTGAACTGCGCCAGCGCTTCGTCCTCCTGCCCCGTGGCGGCGAGCGCCTCACCCAGACCAAGGTGCGCGCCCAAGTGCCGCGGGTTCGACTTGAGCACTTCGCGGAAATCCGCAATGGCTTTCTCCGTCTCCCCGAGCACGCCCTGCGTGCTGGCCCTCTGGTACAGCAGGTTCGCCCGCTCCTCGGCCGAGAGCCCGCGCTGGCCGAGCACCTGGTTGGCGACCTGCACCGCCGTCTCCGCGTGGTCCTTCCGCCCTTCGAGCGGGGTCAGCCGCGTCATGCCCGCGAGGTACGGCAGGTAGTAGTTGAGATCCTGCGTTCCGTTGATGCGGATCGCCTCGCGGACGTCGCCGATGCCGCTGCGGATCTGCTTCGAGTCACCGACGGCCGTGCCCAGTTCGATGCGGGCGCTGCCGCGCAGGTAGAGCGCGACGTGATCCGAGGGGTTCTGCCGAACGATGCTGTCGGCCAATTCGTAGGCTTTGCGAAAGTCGCCCTTCTGATACGCCTGGTCGGCTTCGGTCTTGATCTCTTCGTGGCGCGGGTTCACGGGCTGCCGCCCGCGCTGCACGGCGCGCTGTGCCGGAGCGTCGGCGGCCAGTCCGAAGAAAAGTGCGGCGAAACAGGCGGCGGTGCGGAGCTTCATGGGACCGGATCCTTGTGCGACGAATGCTTCCAGCGGATTGAAAACCGGGGGCGACTTCCCTTCGCACCGCGCCTACAATTCGACTGCGTTGGCCGGAAGGCAGCAGCGGGGCGATTATAGCGGCTTACGAGCTCGTGCACACCAACCCGAAGCGCAAACGAGGGGCTTGAGCTCATAACTGCCGAAGTTGCCTCGCTGGCGATTCGGGTTGATGTCTCCCTGGAGTACACGACGATCGACTCCGGGGGAGCAAAGCGATGCACTTTCCTTGACAGTTTCACGTTCCGTGAGTATCGTCACGATGGCTTCAGTGACACGATGGGCCGATTCTGCGCCTTCGCAGAAAGCGGCCGGGGTTGGCAGGTTGTTGACGAGGGCGTCCATGATATAGCCGCATAGCGACTCGAAGCCCGGCGCAGTCGTCCACACCCTGTGATTCCACCGCGTGTTGCTGCGCCAGTGGCGGGAGGCTTGCCGGTTGCGTTTTGTGCGCAGCCGGGCGGAAAAGTGGGACCTCCGGGCCCGCTTTTTTTTGTTAGTGGAAGGTCTGATTCATGAATGGTCCTGACGTCCTGCGGATCGTGGATGCGATCCACCGAGACAAGAACATCGACAAAGACATCGTGTTCGAGGGCATCGAACAGGCGATCGTCTCCGCCGCGCGCAAACACTTCGGCGAAGAGAGCGACGTCCAGGTTGCCATCGACCGCGAAACCGGCGACGCCGCCGTCGCCTGCGACGGGCAGAACCTCGACGCCGACGAAATCGGGGATCTCCTGGGCCGCATCGCCGCCCAGACCGCCAAACAGGTGATGATCCAGAAGATTCGCGAGGCCGAACGCGATTCGCTGTACGACGAATTCACCGACCTCCGCGGGCACATCGTCACCGGCACCGTCAGCCGCATCGAGCACGGCTCGGCCACCGTCAACCTCGGCAAGGTCGAGGCCATTCTCCCTCGCGGCGAGCAAATCCCCGGGGAATCCCATCGCGTCGGCGAGCGCGTACGGGCCGTCGTGCTGGAAGTGAAAAAGGCCGGCACGCGGGTGAAGATCATCCTCTCGCGCACGCACCCGGAACTCGTGCGGCGGCTGTTCGAGCTGGAGATTCCCGAAGTCGCCGAGCACGTGATCGAGGTCCGCTCGCTGGCCCGCGAAGCCGGTTACCGCTCGAAGGTCGCCGTCTCGTGCTACGACAGCAAGATCGACGCGGTCGGCGCCTGCGTGGGCGTGCGCGGCTCACGGATCAAGAGCGTGGTCGACGAGCTGGCGGGCGAGCGGATCGACATCGTCCGCTGGAACGATTCGCTGCAGGTGCTCGTGCCCAACGCGCTCCAGCCGGCCGAAGTCGAGGACGTCATCCTCTGCCCGATGCTGGGCAAGGTGATCGTGCTCGTGCGGGAAGACAACCTGTCGCTGGCCATCGGCAAGAAGGGCCAGAACGTGCGGCTGGCGTCGAAGCTGGTGGGCTGGGACATCCACGTGATGACGCAGGAACGGCTGGACGAGCAGCTCGACGTCGCCGTCGCCGCATTTTCCAAGGTGCCGGGCATCGCCGAGGAGCTGGCGGAGAATCTGGTCGCGCAGGGCTTCTTCACGTTCGACGACTTGTCCGTCATCGAGCCGGACCAGCTCGCCGAGCTGGGTTCGCTCTCGCCCGAGGAGTGCGAGGCGATTGTGGAATTCGCCGACCGGGAGGCCGTGCGGCAGGAAGAGCAGGAGAAGATCCAGGCGCTGCGGGCGGCTCACGAGCAGGCGAGCGCCGCAGCCGCCGCGCGTGAGGAAGCCGCGCAGGCCGCGGCCGCCAGCGCAGCGGCCGCTGAAGCCGAAGGCGAAGCAAGCACCCAGGCCGGTGCGGAGCCGGAAGCGGCGGAGTCCGAAGTGGCGGAGCCGGAAGCGGAGCCGGCCGCCGAGGAAGTCGCGGTGGAATCTGCGGCCCAGACGGACGGCGAACCAGTCGAGGAGACTGCCGCCGAGACCGTCGAACATGAACCGACCGCAGGCAACGGCCGGCTCGTCGCCGACCGGGCCGAACGGGAAATGGAAGCCGAGCAGCCGAGCGCTGAGGCCGGCGACGAGTCGGAGCTTGCCGAAGCAGCGGTCCGCACTTCGGCCGGCGAGGGCGCCGGAGGCGATGAGACGCTCAAACGGTAAGCGGGTGACGCGGGACCGGCAGCCGGTTCTGCACCGCCGGAACACAGACGAACGCATCTCGCGGGGGTGAATTTGTTGAAGATCAGGATTTTCGCGCTGGCGAAAGAGCTGGACATGGACAGTAAGGAGCTCATCTCCTACTGCCAGCAGGCCGGCATCGATTTGAAGCCCTCGGCCCTGGCCAGTATTTCGCCCGAAGAGCGCGACATGGTACTGCGGTACATCGAGGAGCATGCCTCGGTGGGCGCCGCCTCACAGGCTGAAGCCATCAAGCCCGTCCGCGAAGCGACGCGGGCCGTGGGGAAAGTCCGCCAGCTCGACGTGCCCCGCAGAGCGTCGCGGACCCAGGCGATCGGCGGTGACGACGATGGCCGAGGCGGGACCGCCACCGCTGTGGCCGAGGCCCCCGACGAGCTCGAAGACGAAATCGCCGGCCTGGAAGGGACCGCTCCGGAAGTCGGCGACGACGAGCTCGAGGCCGACGAACCGGCAGCGGCGGCTGCCGCTGAGACGGAAGAAACAGTGCTCGCCGAAGAATCCCTCACGCAGGAGGCGGGCGTCGAGGGTGAAGTCGAGGAAGGCACAGGCGCGATGCGCCGTTCCGATTACGTGCCCGCCTCCGGCGCTTCGACGCGCTCGATCCGCAATATGGAAATGCGTCCGCGGGGCACCATCCCCGAAAGCGAGGAGGCCCGTCGCAGCCGTCAGAAGAAAGCGCGGCCGGCGCTGCCCTCCGTCGCCGCGCCGCCCACGTACAAGGCGCCCAAGATCAAGAAGCCCGAGGAAAAGGCTGAGACGCCGCAGAAGCCCGATCTGCAACTGACGCCGGAGGTCCTCGAAGGCCAAAGCCCCTTGCGCGACCGGCTCCGCCGCGTCGAACGCCGCAAGCGCGGCGAGGTCGAAGCTCCGCCCGATCTCCGCGGTCGCCGGCCGCCCACGGTGCCCGAAGAGGAGGCCCGCCCGAAGCGCCGTCCGCGTCGGCGGCAGCAGGGCGGCGATGAAGGCTTCGAAGACCGGCGGCGGTCGGGAGGCATTCGCCGCCGCAAGCGCACCGGCCCCGTCGAGTTCAAAAGCTCGGCCATCGTACAGTTTCCCATTACGGTCCGCGGACTGTCGGAGACGCTCGGCCGGCCCGCCAACCAGCTCATCAAGAGCCTGTGGAACCTCGGGCAGATGGTCACCATCAACGATCCGGTCCCGGAAGAGACGGCGGTCGAGCTGGCGATGGATCTGGGCGTCGATCTCCAGATTAAGCGGCAGCGCGATCTGGAAGTCGAGCTCGCGCAGACGCTCGAAGCCGAAGAGCCGCCCGAAAACCTGCAGCCGCGGCCGCCCATGGTCACCATTCTCGGCCACGTCGATCACGGCAAGACCACGCTGCTGGACAAGATCCGCTCCGCCAATGTCGCCGGCGGCGAGGCGGGCGGCATCACGCAGCACATCGCCGCGTACCAGGTCGAGCACAACGGGCAGAAGATCACGTTCGTCGATACGCCCGGCCACGCGGCGTTCGGCGAGATGCGGGCCCGCGGGGCGAATGTGACCGATATTGTCGTGCTCGTCGTCGCGGCCGACGACGGCGTGATGCCGCAGACCGAGGAGTGCATCAGCCACGCCCGTAACGCCGGCGTGCCGATGGTCGTGGCGATGAACAAGGTCGACTTGCCCGACGTGAACCAGCAGCGCGTGCTGCAGGAGCTCGCAGCCCGCGAGATTCTGCCCGCCGAATGGGGCGGCGATACAGAAGTGGTCCGCACGTCGGCCGTCACGGGCGAAGGCATCGAGAAGCTGCTGGAAACGCTGCTGGTCACGGCCGAGCTCAACGAATACCGCGCGAATCCGGAGCGGAATGCCGTCGGCGTGTGCCTGGAGGCCTTCCGCGACGAGGGCCGGGGCGTGCTGGCCTGGTTCATCGTGCAGAAGGGCACCTTGCGCGTGGGCGACGTCGTGGTCTGTGGCGAGAGCTACGGCCGCATCCGTTCGATGTACAACGACCTGGGGGCCGAGATCGACGAGGCGCCGCCTTCGACGCCGGTGAAGGTTTCGGGGCTGGGCGAAGTCCCTGCCGCCGGTCAGCACTTCTTCGTCATGGAAGACATCGAGAGCGCCCGTCAGGTGGCCGAGGACCGTCACCACCTCGGCCGCACCGAGACACTCGCCCGCCGCCTGCGTCCGCGCACGCTGGAAGACATCCTCAACGCGGCCCGCGGCGGGGCGGTGCAGGATCTGCCGCTGATCGTGAAGGCCGACACGCCCGGCTCGATCGAGGCTTTGCGCGGCGAACTCGAGAAGTTCGAGCACCCGGAAGTGCGGGTGGAGATCGTGCACACGGGCGTCGGCGGCGTCAACGAAAGCGACGTCTCGCTGGCCAGCGCTTCGGGGGCGATTATCGCGGCCTTCCACGTCATCCCGGAAGACCGCGCCCGCCAGCTTGCCGAACGCGAGGGCGTGGACATCCGCCGTTACTCGATCATTTACGAAGTTACGGCCGACATCAAACGGGCCCTGGAGGGCCTGTTGGCGCCGGAGCGCCGCGCCGTGACCACGGGGCGTGCGCTG